>JAFDEE010000089.1 GCA_019310525.1 Deltaproteobacteria bacterium
TATCGAATTGAAGTACTCACCAAATCAGATTAATGGGCAGTGATTGCCCGCCGGTTGTTGGGCGGGAACGTAGCGGAGGGAACATCCTTTTACCCTTCACCCACGCCTTACAACACAGCATAGATTCGGCAAAATCGGCAATCCCGAAGGGTGACAAATTTTGAATAGATTTGATGTTTCCGGACCGCACCTTTTGGGTGAATGTAATCTGATCTGGAAAGATGCCTAACGGTCTGTAATTATTAAATAAATGGCTTCTTTCAAAATTTATCATGCATAATTTGGGATCAATCCTTAAGGTTAAATTTCAAACCGGACATTTTGAAATGCTATTAACATGCTATTGACACAATGGACGAGTAAAGTTTCCGTTAAAATGCTGCTTGCAGCGGGGTATCTTGAGTAAAATCGCGACGAGCCAAACCCACCCTAATGCAAAAGCACTTCGGCGCCTTTGCCCCGCCCTTTCCTCTTGACATTTCCTCGGACGGTGTTATGTTGGCATACTTTTTATGGGAATCTCAGCCGGCTCAGGGGGCTCGCTTGGGTCGGAATAATCATTTACGCCAGGTTTTCAGGAGGACAATATGAACGGTTCCGATGGTCCGAGTAGTGACGATGGACCTCGACGCTTCCATGCGTCTATCATGCCTTCTGAGCGGGATTACCGGCCGCAGACTATCCACCAGGGGGCCGATGATGCGGATCCACTGATGACTCTTTCCTGATCGCTTCTCCACGGGTTCGCCTCCGGCCGCCCACGAGACGAGGATCAGCGGCCGTTAGGAGGTGAACCATGAAAAATCCTCTCCTTATTCCCGAGATCCGGGAACTCCTCGCCAAGAAAGATATCCATGCCCTCCGGGAATTCTGTTCCGACAGCCATCCCGGAGTGATCGCCGATTTTCTTTCCGGCCTCACCATGACGGAGATACGGGACATCCTTCTCCTCGTAGAGCCCACCGTGCGGGTCGACATCTTCAGTCACCTCGACAGTGAAATCCAACTGGCCGTGATCGAACTCATGACACAAGAAGAAGCGGCCGTTATGATCTCCAAGATGGCCCACGACGAGCGGGTGGATTTATTGAAACAGCTTCCCGAGGAGAGGCTTGAAAACCTTCTCCCGGCCGTTGCCAAGGCCGAGCGGGAAGACATCCGCAACCTCTTCTCCTATCCAGAGGGGACCGCCGGGTCGGTGATGACCTCAGACTACGCCACCTTGTCCCCTGAGTGGACGGCCCAGGAGGCCATCAACAGGCTGCGCCTCGAGGCCCCCGATACCGAGACCATCTACTATACCTACGTCGTGGATCGGGATCGCAGGCTCATCGGTTTCGTTTCCTTGAAAGACCTGATCCTCGCACGGCCGGAAAGATTGGTCAAAGACATCATGTACACCGACGTCATTTATGCCCGCACCGACGATGACCAGGAGGAGGCGGCCCGCAAGATCCAGAAATACGACCTCATCGCCCTGCCGGTGATCAACGGCAACGACAACCTGGTCGGCATCATAACCCATGATGATGCCATGGATATCATCACACAGGAACACACGGAAGACCTCGAGAAATTCATGGCCATCGGTGGGGCCCATGAAACCGGGGTCTACCTGCGCACATCCGCATGGGAACATTTCCGCAACCGTTGCGGTTGGGTGGTGGTTCTGGCTCTTTTCGGATTGATTTCAGGGTGGATCGTCCAAAGTTTTGAGGAACTACTGATCCAGTTCACCATCCTGGCCACCTTCATGCCCATGCTGGCCGACACGGGCGGCAACACCGGGAGTCAATCGGCCACCCTGGTAATCCGGGCCTTAGCCCTGAAGGAAATCACTCCAGGCAACGTATTGGGTATCCTGTTCAAGGAAATGAAGGTCTCCATCCTGCTCGCCATCCTGCTCGCCTCCCTTGCCTTCGCCAGGGTGATCTTTTTCACAAACAGCGGCGGCCTCCCCTTAGGCCACTCCCTGGTCGATGTGGGGACCGCAATCGCCGCTGCTCTGGGAATCCAGGTGATCACCGCAACCCTCATGGGCGCCCTGCTTCCCCTGGGTGCGGACAAGGCAGGTTTCGACCCTGCGGTCGTGGCCAGTCCAGCGCTTACCACCCTGGTGGACATTACAGGGCTTTTCATCTATTTCATGACCGTAAAGCTCATGCTCGGGATTTAGCCCGGCCGAGTTCTTCCCAGTTCAAGCAATTGGGGGGGCGCTCCCCCCTGAGGCCGGCGAGCAGGTTTTCAGCGGCCAGTCGCGCCATCCGGGTCCGGGTCTCCAGGGTGGCGCTTCCGAGGTGGGGCAGGAGCACCACGTTGTCAAGCTCCGCCAGGCCCGGCGTCAAGCGGGGTTCATTTTCATATACGTCCAACCCGGCCCCCCCGATGCGCCTTTCCTTCAGGAACTCCACAAGGGCCCCTTCATCCACCACTGCCCCCCTGGAGGTGTTGATCAAGTAGGCATCGGGCCTCATCCATCCCAGGGCTTCCCTGTTCACCAGGTGCCGGGTCTTTTCTGAGAGGGGAACATGGAGGGAAATGAAATCCGCCTGGGAAAAAAGCTCCCGGAAGGTACGGTATTCGACCCCCAGGGCCCTTTCCTCCTTTTCATCCAGGGGTTTCCGATTATGGTAAAGCACCTTCATATCGAAACCCTTCGCCCTCCTGGCCACGGCTTTGCCGATCCTTCCAAGACCCACGATGCCCAAGGTCTTTCCGGACACCTCCCTTCCAAGGAAGTGAAGCGGGGCCCAGAAGCGGAACTCTCCCATGCGTGTCCGCCGGTCTCCTTCCACGATCCTGCGGGCAACGGCCAGGATGAGGGAGAATGCCAGATCCGCCGTTGCCTCGGTTAAGACGCCGGGGGTGTTGGACACGGGGATCCCATGGCTGGAGGCGGCGTTGAGATCAATGTTATCGTATCCCACCCCCATGTTGGCGATCATCTTCAGGCGGGGAGCCCTCTGCAGCAGGGTCCTGTCTACGGTATCCGTGATCATGCAAAGGAGCCCCTCCTTGTCCCTCACCTTTTCCAGGATCTTCTCCCGCTCCATCGGGCGATCCTCCCGGTTTAACTCAAGATCATGCTCCTTTCCCAAAAGGGCAAGGATCTCATCCGGAAGCCTTCCTGTTACCAGTACCTTCATGGGTGTTCCTCCAAGTTACAGCGCGCACCCGCCAGCCTGAGGGAGACGTCCCCTGCCAGGATCCTACGCTCCCCTCCCCCCGGTTCCCGCAGCAAAAGGGCACCCTTATCGTCGATTCCAAGGGCCGTGCCCCGGTATACCTCCCCGCTTGACTCGATCATCACCTCCCTGCCCAGGACCAGTGAAAGCTCGTTCCATCTCCGGTAAAAACCGCTGATATCTCCGGATGTTACCGATGGATAGGATTTCTCGAAATATTGCAGGATGCAAAGGAGGAGTTCTTCTCTGTCTATAGGCCGCCGTGTCTCTTGCAACAGGCTGGTGGCAGGATAGGAAAGTTCCGGGTTGTGCCCCGGAGCCCAGTTCACGTTGATTCCCATACCGAGGACGAGGTAATCTATCCGGTCATCCTTGACCGAGAATTCTGAAAGGATCCCGGCGAGCTTTCTTCCGCCCAGATAAAGATCGTTCGGCCACTTTATCATGGGGAGAACTCCGGCCACCTCCCTGATCCCATCAACAGCAGAGAGGGCCAGCACCATGGTCAGGACAAAGGCACGCTCAACAGGTATACCCGGTCTCAGGCCCAGGGAGAAGAGGAGGTTCGCATGGCCTTGCGAGAGCCATTTGCGCCCTCTCCGGCCCCGCCCGGCACTCTGCTGTTCGGCAAGGACCAGGGTCCCGTCCGGAGCTCCACGGCGCCCAAGGTCCTTTGCGAGCCGGTTAGTGGAGTCAACGGTTTTTTTATACACGAAGTTGACGGAAAAAAGCTTTCCCCGGAGGGATTCCTGAATCCTTTCCGGTCTAAGAGCACATCTCTTTGAAGGCGGGAAGTCTCTGTCTGGAGGGCCCGCACTATGGACCTCCCTTTTCACACCGACCTTTCCTCTATCGGCAAACGGTGTTCCAATTCGGGTTTGAGTTCCCTTGTCATGAGATCCCTCACGGCCTCCCTTGGATCCTTTCCCCGGTAAAGGATGTCGAACACCTGATCGGTGATTGGCATCTCCACTTCCCACTCTCTGGCCAGATCACGGGCAGACCTGGAGGTCCTGACCCCTTCGGCCACCATGTCCATTCCGTCCAGCACCTCCTGGAGACTGTACCCCTGACCTATCTTGAGACCCACGCTCCTGTTGCGGCTGAGGTCCCCCGTACAGGTCAAGACCAGATCCCCCATCCCGGCGAGACCGGCGAAGGTCATGGGATTGGCGCCCATCCGCACCCCGAGCCTGGTGATCTCCGCCAGCCCCCGGGTGATAAGGGCGGCCCTCGCGTTGTGTCCGAAATTAAGCCCGTCCGCCGCACCGGCCGCAATGGCTATGACATTCTTCAAGGCCCCGCAAAGTTCTATTCCCAGGACATCCTGGCTGACGTAGACCCTGAAAAACTCCCTGTAAAAGGTCTGCTGGAGCCTTTCGGAAAGGGCCCGGTCCCTGCACCCGATGGTAACGGCAGTAGGGTGCCTCTTGTAGACCTCCCTCGCGAAACTCGGACCCGCCAGGCAGGCGAATCGTTCGGAAAAGGCACGGGGGAGAACGTCCTCCACCACCTGGGACATGGTCATCAAGGTTTCGTTTTCAATCCCCTTGGTCGCCGCCATCAGTATCTGGTCCGGCCGGAGGTGAGGTTTCAGGCCCTCGAGCACCTGCCTGAAGACATGGGAAGGCACCACGAGGAGAATCAACTCCTTGCCCTCCAGGGCCTCCTCATAACCCGACACAGGGTGAAGTTTTGGAGAAAGCGGCATTCCAGGTAAAAAGACGGGGTTGATTCTTTCATCCCGGATGGCCTCAAAAACCTCCTTTTCCCGGACCCAAAGGTCCACCCGGTATCCCTTCTCCACAAGAAAATTGGCCAGGGTGGTCCCCCAGCTCCCGGCCCCGATTACGCCGATCTGATTGAAATCCCCATTCACCACGAAAAGATCCTTCTCATACCTAAACTGAGCGTTTCAAAATTTTGATGAGATCCTTTTATTTAGATATATCAAAAGAATAAATACATGGTAGTGTCTGATAAGGTATCATAACCTGTAAGGTCAAGGGCATGCCATATGTGTATATTTTTCAAATCATCGAATTTTGAAACCCTATCCCTCAGTTTAGGTCATAGTCTGTCCGTTATTCTGCCCGATTATACGAAAATCGCCTGCAGGATTCAGGGATCAATCCTCTTCAACAACCTTTGCCACCCCCACAACCTTTTCTCCCTCGCTAAGGTCGATGAGCTTAACGCCCTGTGTGTTGCGGCCGATCACGGAGATGTCGGCCACCCTCAGGCGGATAATCTTTCCGTGTTCCGTGATGATCATCAATTGATCATGGTCAGATACCTGGTAGGCATAGACCACCGGTCCGTTCCTCTCAGAGGTTTTGATCGTAAATACTCCCTTGCCTCCCCTGGACTGGACTCGGTATTCCTCCGTCCTGGTCCTCTTTCCATATCCGTTCTCGGTGACCGTGAGAATGGTTGCCCCATCCCTTACGGCGTCCATTCCAACCACCTCATCGCCCTTTTCCAGGCGGATCCCCAGTATTCCGGTGGCGACCCTGCCCATGGGCCTTATGTCTTCTTCGCTGAACCGTATGGATTTTCCTTTCCTGGTGGCCAGAAAGATATCCTGCCTGCCATCTGTAACCCTTGCGGCGATCAGCTCATCATCCTCCCGTATCTTCAGGGCGACGATCCCTCCGCTCCGGGGCCGGCTGTAGGCCAAGAGATCCGTCTTTTTCACGATCCCCTGCCTTGTGGCCATGACAATATATTTACCCTCTTCGAAATCCCTGACCGCAAGAGTCGTCTCAACCCTTTCACCCCTTTGAAGTTCGAGCAGGTTCACGATGGCCTTGCCCCTAGAAAGCCGTCCGGCCTCCGGAATTTCATGAACCTTTTTCCAGTAGACCTTTCCCTTGTTGGTGAAGAAAAGGAGATAATCATGTGATGAAGCGACGAAGAGCAATTCGACGAAATCCTTTTCCTTGGTCTTGACCCCGGTCATTCCCTTCCCGCCCCGCCCCTGGGCCCGATAAAGGCTTATGGGATTGCGCTTGATGTAGCCTTCATGGCTGAAGGTAACGACCATGTCCTCTTCGGCTATAAGGTCCTCAACGTCGATTTCAGTGGTCTCACCCAGGATCTCTGTTCTCCTTTCATCTCCATGCTTGGCCTTTATGGTCCTCATCTCTTCCTTGATGATCTCAAGGACCATCTGCGGGCTATCCAGTATGGCCCGGAACCTGTTTATGTTTTTTATGAGATCCCGGTACTCGGAATTTATCTTCTCTCGTTCAAGTCCCGTGAGTCTCTGGAGTTTCATGTCAAGGATGGCCTGGGCCTGAGCTTCTGAAAAATCGAATTCTTCCATGAGCCTGGCCTTGGCCTCTTTGGGATCTGAAGAAGAACGTATGGTTTCAATGACCTCGTCGAGAAAATCCAGGGCCTTCATGAGGCCTTCGAGTATATGGGCCCTTTCTTCAGCCTTACGGAGATCATGGATGGTCCTGCGGATAATGATCTCCCGGCGGTGATTGACAAAGTGATTCAAGATATCCTTGAGATTCAATATCTCCGGCCGCCCGTTTACGATGGCCAGCATGATAATCCCGAAAGACGTCTCCATCTGGGTGAACTTGTAAAGGCGGTTCAGGATCACAAGGGCCTTTCCATCTCTCTTGACATCTATGGCGATCCGCATTCCCTCCCGGTCCGATTCGTCCCGGATATCCGATACTCCCTCTATTTTTTTCTCCTTTACGAGTTCGGCTATCTTTTCCAGGAGTCTTGCCTTGTTTACCTGGTAAGGGATCTCCGTAACTACGATCCTTTCCCTGTTGTGCCCGACCTTTTCTATGAAGGCCCTCGCCCTTACCTTGATAATCCCCCGCCCGGTCTCGTAAGCCTCCCGGATACCTTTTCTTCCTAGGATGAATCCTGCTGTTGGAAAATCCGGTCCCGGTAAAATCCTCATGAGTTCTGCCGTACTGATCCGGGGATCGTCGATGAGATGAATCACCGCTTCGCAGACCTCCGAGAGATTATGGGGAGGTATATTTGTGGCCATTCCCACGGCGATCCCCGAGGAACCGTTGATGAGAAGATTGGGAATGGTGGTAGGCAGAATGGTTGGTTCGGTGAGAGAATCATCGTAATTGGGGACAAAATCCACGGTTTCCTTGTCGATATCGGCAAGGAATTCCTGGGCCAGGGCGGTCATCCGCACCTCAGTGTAACGCATGGCCGCGGGCGGATCCCCGTCTACGGATCCGAAGTTACCCTGGCCGTCCACCAAAGGATACCGCATGGAAAAATCCTGGGCCATCCGAACGATGGTGTCATAAACGGCTGCGTCTCCGTGGGGATGGTATTTACCGATAACATCCCCGACCACCCTTGCGGACTTCTTAAAGGGGCGATTGTAGTAGTTGCGCAGTTCATGCATACCATAGAGCACTTTTCGGTGGACCGGCTTGAGGCCGTCGCGGATATCGGGCAGGGCCCTTCCCACGATGACGCTCATGGAGTACTCCAGGTAAGACTTTTTCATCTCGTCTTCAATGTTTACCGCTTTGATATTCACATCCGCTTCCATGTCCGTCCCTCTTTAGATATCCAGTTCGGTGACTTCCAGGGCGTTGTTCTGGATAAACTCCCTCCGAGGTTCCACCTTGTCCCCCATCAGGACCGTGAAGATCTCGTCCGCCTCAACGGCGTCCTTGATCTTGACCATGAGAAGAGAGCGGGTCTCAGGGTTCATGGTCGTCTTCCAGAGCTGTTCCGGGTTCATTTCACCCAGACCTTTGTACCTCTGTATGGTCAGGCCTTTTTTGCCTTTCTCAAGGAGTTCCTCCAGGAGTTTTTTCGGATCTTCGATTTTTCTAAACTTTCCATCCGCCGCAAGGATCTTCGCCCCTTCCTTCAATTGGCGAAACTCACTCGAATATCCAATGAGTTGCTTGAGTTCCGGCGATGAGAGAAATTCCCAATTCACCAAGAGGGCCTGTCCGCCGTTCAATGACTCCTCAACCGTGAATTCATAGTATCCGTTGTCTTCATTAACCCTGACGTCATGTAATTTAAAACCATTCTCTTCAAGACTTTTCAGAAACCTGCCCACAAATTCCTTATCCCTGAATAGCGCCTTTTCCCTGACACCGTATGAGGCCAGAAACTCTATAAACCTTCTCAGGTAACCTCTCCTGGAAAGCCTGTCGAGGCTGTCATAGAATTTGATCAAGCCTTTCAGAAATTTTATGAGGCGGGTTCCCGAGATATCCTGTCCATTGTCCAGGATGATTTTTTCATTAGAGGATATTCGATTCAAAACGAAGTTTTTAAAGGCTTCCTCGTCCTTTAGGTATATCTCCTTCTTTCCTTCCATAACGCGGTATAAGGGCGGTTGTGCCACAAAGAGATATCCGTTTTCAATCAATTCAGGCATCCAGCGGAAAAAGAAGGTCAAGAGCAAGGTACGGATATGGGAACCATCCACGTCGGCGTCTGTCATGATGATCACCTTGTGATATCTCAGGTTCATTATATCGTACTCTTTTTCCCCGATCCCGGTCCCCAGGGCTGCAATCATGGTTCGGATCTCTTCGCTGGAGATCATCTTGTCAAACCTGGCTTTCTCCACGTTGAGAATCTTTCCCTTCAGCGGGAGGATCGCCTGAAAGCGCCGATCCCTTCCCTGCTTCGCCGATCCTCCAGCCGAATCCCCTTCTACCACGAAGATTTCGCTCCTGGCGGGATCCCGCTCTTGGCAATCTGCAAGTTTCCCCGGCAGGGAATGATCAGAGAGCACCCCTTTTCTTCGTGCCAGATCCCTTGCCTTTCTTGCAGCCTCCCGGGCCCTTGCCGCCTCAATGACCTTGGATAAAATCGATTTGACGATCGGGGGGTTTTCTTCGAAAAAACTGCTCAAACCCTCATTTGCGGCATTCTCCACCAGCCCTTTGACCTCACTGTTTCCAAGCTTGGTCTTGGTCTGCCCTTCGAACTGGGGATTGGGCAGCTTTACGCTGATCACCGCCGTAAGCCCTTCTCGAACGTCGTCACCTGACAGTTTTTCCTTGAAATTCTTTGATAGCGGGGAATTCTGGAGATATTGGTTGATACTTCGGGTGAGAGCCGCCTTGAATCCGCTTAAGTGGCTCCCTCCCTCCTTCGTATTTATATTATTCGCGAAGCTGAATATATTTTCCTTGTAGGAAGTATTGTATTGGAGCGCGATTTCCATCAGTATCCCGCCCTTCTCTGCTGACATGTATATTGGTTTTCGATGCAACACTTCCCTATTCTTGTTCAGATATTCCACGAAGGAAATAATTCCCCCTTCATAGAAAAACTCCCGCTTTTTCCCGCTCCGCTCGTCGGAAATCCGGATCCTGACCCCTTTGGTGAGGAACGATAGTTCCCTCATCCTTTTGGCCAAGGTATCGAAATCAAAATCCGTCGTCTCGAATATTTCAGGATCGGGTTTGAAATGTATACGGGTCCCCCTCCTCCTTGTTTCACCCTTTACCGTCAAATCCGTCTTTTTGAGGCCCTGTTCGAAACGCTGGAAATAGATCCTTCCATTTCTGAAGACCTCTACTTCCAGAAAAATAGACAAGGCATTTACCACTGAGACCCCGACTCCATGGAGGCCACCCGATACCTTGTAGCTCTTGTTATCAAATTTTCCTCCTGCATGGAGTTTGGTCATAACGACCTCGACGGCAGGGACCTTTTCCGTTTCATGGATGTCCACGGGTATACCGCGCCCGTTGTCCAGGACGACTACACTCCCGTCCCCAAAAATCTGTATATCGATTTTATCGCAGAATCCTGCAAGGGCCTCGTCGATACTATTGTCCACCACCTCATAGACAAGATGGTGAAGACCCTCGAAAGAGGTGTTTCCGATATACATGGCGGGCCGCTTCCGGACCGCGTCCAGTCCCTCAAGGATTTTTATACTTTCCGCACCGTATTCTACTGAATCCATTTTTCTTTTAATCTTTACCATTCCTTCCATTTTACAGCCTCATGGGCATGATAAGTCCCAGGAACCCTTGATCCTTTGCTCCCGTTAACAGGCAAGGGCTGGAGTTATCCGTAAAACCCAATTCAACCACTTCACTTTTCATGGCCTGGAGCACGTCGATAAAATAACGAGCGTTGAAACCCAGCTCCAAACGTTCTCCCTGGTAATCCACTCGAAGGTTCTCCTGGGCGTCTCCAAGATCAGGATTGATCGATACTAATTCCATGTTATCTTTATCTAAAGTGATTTTAACACCTTTGTAGCTTTCATTACTTAAGATAACCATCCTTTTCATCCCGTCCAAAAGATCCGTTCGTTGGATGTTGATCGAACTGCCGACATTTTTCGGTATGACCGCATGGTAATCCGGAAATTTGCTTTCCAACAGCCGAATTACGATAACGGCATCATTTGTCTTGGCCACACAATGGTTTTTCTTGAATCCCAGACGAAGGCTTTCGGTTTCAGCAGCAAGCTTGTAAAGTTCGGACATCCCTTTCTTCGGCACCATGATGCCCCCATCCAGTTCCAAATCATCCACACCCTCAATCTCTTTATCGATGAGAGAAAGTCGATGTCCATCCGTTGATACCATTCTAAGGAAAGTTTTTCCTTCCTTGATCACCCTCTCAACATAGATACCCGATAGTTTGAACCCAGCCTCATCCATGGTCACGGAATAGATGGTCTTGGATATCATCTCCTGAAGGGTTTCGCCCAGAATTTCAATTGTCGGGACATCCTCCGGTTCAACAAAGACAGGGAATTCATCAGGAGGAAGACTGGCCAGATTGTATCGGGCTTCTTCATCTGAAATGAAAACCCAATGGTTTTCCTTTTCTTTTATATATAATTCATTTTTTTTACTTTCTTTCAGTATCTCGAAAAGTTTCTTTCCGGAGATAGTGATGTTTCCCGGGAAGATAATCTCAGCAGGGATTCGTTCTTGAAAACTGATTTCCAGATCCGTTGCAGAAACATGGATCAGCTGATCACCCGTTGATATGAGGACCATGGATAAAATGGGCATGTTGGTTCTCTTTTCGATGATGCTTTGGACCCTGGAAATGGATTTGTACAGTTGATCCCTGTTTACTTTTATTTCCATTTTATCCTCCAATAGTATTAATAATAAGAGTTTGTCATATTGTTGAATATTTACTTAACCCCTTGGAAAAAAAAGAGATCAATATTGAAAAGTTTCGATTTTCTCCCGGTTTTTTGATCTGTCCGTACACAGAAAAAGATCAATTACCATTTTCGTGTCCTATTTTGACGGCATTTTTTCGATAACGCCACGAATACCTGTTAAAGATCCAGAAATGCAATGTTTTTCAAAAAGCCGTAAGACCTCTCAGGTGTCCGGTCAAGAAAGGAGTTTCTCTAGTTGGTCGAGTTGATCCCGGACATCCTTGTCTTCCTTTCTATAACGGCTGATTCGTTTGACGGCATAGATCACGGTGGAATGATTTTTTCGACCGAATACATCCCCGATTTGTTGATAGGTCAGGGATGTATATTTTTTCAGAAGATACATAGCCACCTGACGCGGAAAAGAATAGACCCTTTTTTTCTTGCCTGAGTTCAAATCAT
>JAFDEE010000090.1 GCA_019310525.1 Deltaproteobacteria bacterium
ACGAAATACGCAGTGCCTGTCCGCCGCTGTCTGGCGGGAGCGGAGCCATGGACGGCGGAGCGCCTGCCCGCCGGCTGTTTGGCGGGCTTGTCACGCCGTAGTCGTGACGGAGGCGGAAGATTGGGCAAAATGGGATGTTTTTCAAAGGTCTCATATTGAGGGCGAAAATACTTTGGGGGGTGACCGTTAAAGGCATCTTTGACCATGAAAGACCCTAATATACTTCAACTCATCAAATCCCGGAAGGATCACTACACGCCACAGCAGGCCAAGATCGCAAGCTATCTTCTCGGCAACTATGAGAAGGTGGCCTTCCTGACCGCGACTCAGCTGGCCAAGGAGATCGGGGTCAGCCAACCGACGGTTATACGCTTCGCTCAATCCCTGGGTTTTCCGAAATTCAACCTGTTTCTGGCGGCCTTCCAGGAACTTCTCACGGCGGAACTCACTTCCGCAGACAGGTTCAATCTGAGTCTGGTGGGCGGTCCTTCCACCTCCGAGGGAAGCTCGAATATCATTATCCGAGAGATCAGGACCCTAACGGCCTTTGCCCGTGACTTCCCCCAGGAGGCCTTTGACAGAGCTGTATCCATGATCGCCAAAAGCAAGAACATTTACGTCCTCGGGACGCGGGGCTCTGCTTCTCTGGCTCAATATTTTCGTTACTTTCTCAACAAGGTGAAAAGAAACGTGATAGCCGTCACCAGGGGTTCAACCAACGAGTACGACACATTGCTTCACCTGAAACCCGAAGACCTCGTGGTGGCTATCGCCTTTCCCCGCTACCCGAGGGAAACTATTGAACTGGTCCGATTCTGCAGGCAACGCGGGGCAACCATTGTAGGGATTACGGATAAGATCAACTCTCCTCTTTATGCCCTCTCGGAGCTTGCCCTGATTATCCCTGTGACCTTCAGCACCATTTTTGACTCTTACTGCTCGGCCATGTGCCTGTTCAACATGATGGTAACCGAGGTGGGAAGGGCCAACAAGGAAGAATCCGCAGCCATGATGCGTGAATTCGAGGCCATGGCCAGGGATCTGGAAATTTTCATTCGCGAAAAGAGAATAAAAAAACATGCATCAGACAAAAATCTCCCCGGAAACAATCAAAAACGCCTTTGACCCGGAACGAATTTCCTTTCTCATCGACACTTTTGCCGGGATCGGACGGGACGAATCAGGAGGTATTACGCGTCTGGCCTTCAGCAGGGAGGACCTGAAAGCCCGGGAAGCATTTCTCCGGCTCCTTGAAGCGGAACTCAACGTAAAGATCCATATGGACGCCTTGGGCAACATTTTTGCCCGGAGAGAGGGCATACACCCTGATTGGCCCGCCATCATGACGGGCTCCCACCTGGATTCCGTTCGAAACGGGGGCAAATTCGACGGCCCTGCCGGAGTATTCAGTGCTTTTGAGGCCTTCAGGGTACTGGATCAACTCAATATCGAAACGGAACACCCTTTTGTGCTGACCATGTTCACATCGGAGGAGCCCAATACTTTCGGCATCTCAACTTTCGGGAGCCGCGGTCTCGCGGGCAAGCTCGACAGGGCGCAACTGGAGAATCTCCGGGACGATGCGGGGAACGATTTCAAGACCGCTCTTGCATCCATCGGAGGCGATTTGGATCGCATACAGGATGCTGTCCTCGACCCTGCTACCATCAAGTACTTTCTGGAAATCCATATCGAGCAGATGCCTTTCCTTGAAAGAGCGCATAAAGATATCGGTGTGGTCAAAGGGGTAACCGGGATCTATCGGGAGCGGATCTCGGTCAGGGGTGTGGCAAGCCACTGCGGTACGACCCCCATGGACGAGCGGCGGGACGCCCTCTGTGCCGCCTCAGAGATCATTCTAGCCCTCGAGACGGCCGCCAGGAAAGAAAAAGAGAAGGCTGTCGCAACGATAGGACATCTAAACGTCTTTCCAAACTCGATCAATATAACCCCCGAACGGGTGGAAATGGACGCGGAGATCAGAAGCTATTACTCCGACAGCATCCGGCGAATCACCGATACCCTTAACGATACCGCTTCTCAAATTCAGAAAAGGCGAAGCATTCGCATCGACCGGGAGGTTCTCTATGAGACCGGGCCCACGACCTTCTCCCCCGATGTCAGAAAGGCCATCCGGGATGCAGCAGCTCTCTTGGGCTTGGACACCCTGGATCTCATCAGCATGGCAGGGCATGATGCGGCCCACATGAACGATGTGGCCCAATCAGGGATGATTTTCATCCCCTGCAAGGGCGGCCTCAGCCACTGTCCCGAGGAATGGACCGACATAAAAGATTTGGTCAAAGGGGCCCAGTGCCTTTTGCAGACTCTTCTTTTACTGGACACAAAATAAATAGGGAGAATCAATGAAAATGATGTCGGATATACTAAGTCGCATAGAAAAAGACGATGTCAGGTTCATCAGTTTCCAATTTACCACCATTGACGGCTCTATCAAGCAGCTGATTCATCCAGCCAGAAAACTGGAGACCCTCCTGGATGATGGACTCGGATTCGATGGATCTTCCTGTAAATATGTACCTGTCAACGAGAGCGATCTTCGTTTGAAGCCTGACCTTTCTACATACCGACTGCTTCCCTGGGGGAAACCGGAGAACCGGACGGCCCGCTTTATTTGTGATGTTTACAGGGGAGACGGCTCCGAGCCTTTCCCGGCGGATCCCCGGGGGATCTTGAAAAAGGCGATCCAGGACATGAAAAAGGAATTCGGGGAAGGCTGGGATTTTCTCCTGGCCCCTGAAATCGAGTTCTTTCTCCTGGAAAAGGATGAATCCGGGAATTATGTCCCTCATGACCGGGCCTCATACTTTGAAATACCTCCCTACGATAAGGGAGCGGAATTTCGAAAAGACTTGAGCCGGGCCTTGGACGCTATGGGGGTGCCTGCGGAGAAGAACCACCACGAAGTGCCGGTGGGCAAGCATGAGATCACTTTTGGGCACGACGATGCCCTCACCACTGCCGACAACACAATGACTTACCGCCAGGTAGTCAAATATTTCGCCGGTCAAAAGGGACTTGTCGCCACCTTTATGCCCAAACCCTTTGTCTGGACTTACGGGTGCGGCATGCATGTCCACTTGAATCTGAAGGATACGAAGAAAGGGATCAACCTTTTTGCCGACGAAACCCGGGAGCATGGACTCTCGGACATTGCCCGCCATTTCATCGCAGGCCTCCTGGACCATGCCCGCTCCCTTGCGGGGATCACCAATCCGTCGGTTAATTCTTACAAGAGACTCGTTCCCGGGTGGGAAGCCCCGGTGTATGTGTCCTGGGGATTCAACAACCGTTCCAGCCTCCTGAGAATCCCGGCCTCATCCCTTAAGGCCCTCCGGGTGGAGACCCGGAACCCCGATTCCTCATGCAATCCCTATCTGGCCTTTACCGTTCTTCTTGCCGCGGGACTTGACGGAATCAGAAGAAGACTGGAACCGCCACCCTATATCAATGACAACATCTATGCTCTCTCTTCCGAGGAAAAAAGGAAGCGGGGTATCGAGGCCCTCCCCGGGAGCCTGAAAGAAGCCCTGAAGGCTTTCAAGGACGACAAGGTCCTTCTGGATGCCCTCGGCGATGTCCTGGTAGAGAAATTTCTGGAGATCAAGGAAAACGAAGTACAGGAATTCGCCACCAGCGTTCATCCGTGGGAACTGGAAAAATATATCAATGTTTAACCAGGAAGCCTGAATGAATTTTCTTAAGAAAATAACCTGGCTCATTGCCGTCCTGGCATTGCTTTTCCTTCTGATCGTTCCAAAACTGTCGGTGTCGAACGCCTTTGTGTTCTACATGCTGTTTTGGATTACCTTGGCCAGTTCCTTCAATATTATTTACGGATTCGTCGGGTACCTGCCCTTTGGATTCGTCATGTTTTACGGGGTGGGCACCTATATCACGGCAATTCTTTGGAGCCGATTTCAAATCCCGATCCCCCTGTGCATTCTGGTTTCCGGACTGGCCGGCGTTCTTTTGGCTCTCCTTTTCGCCCCCACACTGCGCCTCAGGGGGATCTACTTCTCCATCGTCAATTTCTCCTGTGCCATGGTGTTGAGGATCGTTGTGGCCAATATGCCTGAAAAATGGACGGGGGGAAGTTTCGGCATTACCCTTTCCCATGCTTACAAACCCGTATTGAGCTACTACTTCATGTTTGTACTCATGGTCATTACTGTTCTGGTGGCCTTCCTGCTCCTGAAATCCAGACTGGGCATTGCCCTCAGATGTATTCGGGACGATGAAGCAGCGGCCTCGACCATGGGGATCGACGTTGGGCTGTGTCGCTTGAAAGCCTGGATCCTTGCCGCTCTTTTCCCGTCCATGGCAGGCGGTATTGAGGCCTGGTACACGGCCATCGTGGACCCCGACACCTCCTTTAACCTGATGATTACCACCAAGGCAATTGTCTACTCCATGTTCGGGGGTCTGGGAACCATCATCGGCCCCATCCTCGGTGCCGTGTTTATGTACTGTCTCGATGACTTCATCTGGGGAACTTTTCCCCTACTGAACCTCTTGGTCCTCGGTATCATGGTCGTCTTTCTGGTCCTGTTTCTTCCCAGGGGCATTGTGGGTTCGGCAACCCGAAAATGGCCCCGGCTCAGGGGGATTATTCGATAAAGCGTATCAGGTGACCTATGTTTGACTTAATTCTCATGGCCATGGCTTCTGGACTTTTGATGGGCATCCTCTATGGACTGATTGGGATAGGGATGAACATCATCTACGGCGTGATGCGTGTGGTAAATTTTGCCCACGGTGAATTCATGATGCTGGGCGCCTATATCGCCTTCTCCCTGCATCGTATCCTGAACCTGAATCCAATTGAAAGTATCGCGGTGGTATTGCCGCTTTTTTTTGTCATCGGACTTTTGCTCTTTCATTTGCTCAATCCGAGACTTCAGCGCTCGGATGATCCGGAGATGGCCTCCTTTCTGACTTTTTTCGGTATTTCCCTCATTATCACCTCATTGATCCTGTTGATCTGGAAGGCAGATCCTCGGAGCATCCCCTTGCCCTTCGATAGGGCCTCTCTGCTTCTTGGGCCGGTTTTCATGCCCACAGGTCGTCTTGTCAGCGGGGGGATCTGCATGCTGGCGGTTCTCCTGATCAGCCTGTTCCTTTACAGGACTTACACCGGAAAGGCCATCCGGGCCATCATCGAAAACAGAGAGGCTGTCTCCATTTTGGGGATCAACGTCCAAAAACTCTCGGCCATTGTCTTTGGCATGGGGCTTGCCATGGTGGCGATTACGGGCTGTTTGATCACCCTGGCCTTTCCGTCTCTTACTCCTGTCATGGGACAGAGCTACACTCTTATCGCCTTTGCTGTAATCGTTCTTGGAGGACTTGGAACGCCCCTGGGAGCTCTGCTCGGAGGACTGGTTTACGGACTTGCTGAAAGTCTCAGTTCCGTGTTTCTGCCGGTAGCCCTTTCTCCCGTGATCGCCTTTCTCATATTAATTCTCATGGTTCTTGTGCGACCGCAGGGCCTTCTGGGTAAGGTCTCTACGAGAGTATAAACGGATATTATGGGAATAAGCGTGAAACCGTTTCTTGAAACAATAGACATCGTAAAAGTCTTCGGGGGATTGAGGGCCCTTGATGGGATCACCCTTTCAGTCAGGGAGAATTCCATTACCTCAATCATAGGGCCCAACGGGTCCGGAAAGACAACCTTTCTCAATTGCATCAACGGCATCTATAAGCCCGATGGAGGGAACGTCAGGTTCAAGGGAAAATCAATCTCAGGCCTCAAACCCCACATAATCGCCAGGCTGGGCATAGGCCGCACCTTCCAAATTTCCAGGATCTTCAAGAAGATCTCCGTCCTGGAAAACATTTTTGCCTCCGTGCTTTCCTCCGAAAAATCAAATGAGCAGTTGATGGCTGAAGCCTGCGATATCCTTGAACGGATCGGGATGATCGATTTGAAAGACAATCTGGGAGAGGAACTTTCAGGGGGACAACAAAAACTTCTTGAATTGGTCAGGCTATGCATCTCGGATTCCGATCTCATCCTTCTTGATGAACCCTTTGCAGGGGTTCATCCCGAACTAAAGGCCCTTTTCTACGAGGAGATCAAGAGACTCCGGGAGCATGGGAAAACCTTCTTGTTGATCAGCCATGACATGAAATCCGTATATACCCTGTCTGACGAAATTATTGTGTTCGATCTTGGGAGAATCATCGCCAGAGGCTCTGAAGAAGACATTAAGAACAACGAAGAAGTCATCGAAGCCTATTTGGGAGCATAACGGTGGCCATACTATCGGCGAAAAACCTTACGGTCTCTTATTACGGAGACATAGACATCCTCAAAGATGTCTCTCTCGAAGCGGAAGAAGGTTTGATTACAACCATTATCGGCCCCAACGGGGCAGGCAAATCAACACTGCTGAAGACCCTTTATGGCTTGTTGAAGCCAAAAAAGGGCTCAATCTTCCTGAAGAACAGGGACATCACCCATCTCAAGGTACATGAATTCATCAAAACCGGTATCGCCTATGTTCCTCAACTGAGAAGCATTTTTCCGGATCTCACGGTCTTTGAGAATCTGGAACTCGGAACATGGATCTTCAAAAAAGACAAAAAAAGGGTAAGCAAGGCCATTGATCGTGTATATGAGCGGTTTCCGATTCTGGCGGAAAAGCGGAAAGAAAGGGCGGGCCTCCTGAGCGGAGGACAGCAGAAGATGCTGGAGATCGGACGGTGCCTCCTCACCGAGCCCGGCATCTGCCTGATGGATGAACCCACGGCGACCCTAGCCCCCAAGATTGCCAACCAAATCTATGAGACACTGATTGATCTGAAAAATGAGCACATCACCATCATCACGGTGGATCAACGGGTGAAACAGGCCTTCGAGATATCTGACCATATCTATGTCCTGGAATTGGGAAGGAACAAGATCAACGGATCCAAGAAGGAATTCGAAGGAGGACTCAAGGAAATGATTAAGGGGTGGCTGGATTAATGGGATCTTTTTTCTCCACCCTGTTGAGTTAACCCAAATTCAAGGAGGGAATCGTGATGAAAAGTAAGTCTTTTGTGTTTTTTGTTGTACTGACTGTTTTCGCTTTCAGCCTGAGTATCGGCCAGGCCTTCGCCAAGGATGTCATCAAAATCGGCCTCACAATCTCCACTACCGGAAAGTACACCTTTGCTTCTTCTCAGGGTTTCAAAGGGATCAGCATCTGGGCGGATCTGATAAACGAGCAAGGCGGACTGATGCTCAACGGCAAGAAAGTCCCCGTGAAGCTCATCTACTACGATGACCGGAGCGATAAGGAAACGGTCGCCAAGCTTTATGAAAAACTCATCAACCAGGACAAGGTGGATGTCTGCTTTGCACCCTTCGGCTCCACTCTGACGGGTGCGGCTGCAGCCATCACCGAGAAGTACGGAAAGATGCTCGTTATCTGGTCGGCGGCATCGGACGCTATCTATGCGCAGGGGTATAAAAACATCGTCTCCGCCACGGAGACCCCAGTGTCCCTGATGCCCAAGCCGGAAATCGACCACATGGCATCTCTGGGTATCAAAAAAATGGCCATTGTTTACGTGGACGAACCCTTCCCGGCCGGTCTTGCCAAGTACGCCAAGAGCCTGGCAGAAGCTAAGGGTATCAAGGTCACCATGAGCGAGAAGTTCTCACCTGGCACCAAGGACTTCAGCATTCTGCTCCAGAAGGTCCGCATGACCAAGCCAGACGCCTTCTATGCCTCAGCCTATATGGATGATCAGAAGATCATGATCCGCCAAATGAAAGAGGCTAATCTCATGTTTCCTTACGTCTACATGGTCTATTCGGGCATGCCCCAGTGGGCCGATTTGAAAGAGGACGGCCTCTACATATTCGGCCACACCTTGTACCACAAAACCCTGAACTGGAAGGTAAACGCCGGGCTTTCAAGAGAGGATTTCGAAAAAGTGTTCAACAAGAAGTTTCCTAAAGCCGAGAATCCCCCTGATTTTCAAACCTCCCTGTCCTATGGTGCCGGCGTGCTCCTGGGTAAATTCATTGAAAAGGCCAATTCTTTGAGCGGGCCGGCTCTCAAGAAGGCGGCTCTCGAGCTTTCTAAAAAGGTGACAGTGATGACCGGGCCCTATGAGATCGACGAATCAGGCAAACAACTCCAGATGCCCTTTATCGTGACCCAGATCCAGAAAGAAAACGGGAAACAAAAAATGGTCCTTGTTTACCCCGAAGCGGTGGCTACGGCCAAACCTATCTATCCTATTCCGGGCTGGAATGACCGGTAAAGGGAGTCCTGTTGAAAGGGCCGCTGAATCGGAGGTGATACAGAGGCGGCTTTATTAAATCGACAATCATGCCCTGAACTCGCACCTGGGGGGAAACGGATATTATTCGTTTCCCCCCACAATGATTCCAATCGAGAGGCAATGATTAAATGACCATCCTAGATGAAAGAACCACATATGTTCTGGCTGATCTGACCCGTTCGATCCGCCTCAATGACATCCCCCAAGAGGTTGTCCGGAAGGCCAAGGAACTCATTCTGGATTCCATGGCCTGTATCCTAGGGGGGGTAAATATGGAACAGGGGAAAAAGATGCTTGCCCTTTACGGTTCCATGGGAGGCGTTCCTGAGGTGTCCATCTACGGGACGCGGGAAAAGATGCCCCTTCTCAATGCTGTCAGCGTAAACGCTTATCTTTCAACCGTTCTCGATTTCGACGACACCTACGACGGCCATCCCGGGTCGACCATCGTCCCGGTGGCCTTGAGCATGGGTGAGCACCATGATGTAAGCGGCAGACTTTTCCTGGAATCCGTCCTGGCCGGATATGAAATCGGGATCCGGGTTTCCAATGGGATCAAACCGACCCCTGAACGAACCAAACGGGTGCGGGGCATCAATACCTGGCAGATCTTCTGCGCCGCGGCGACGGCCGCAAAACTTCTGGGTCTTGACCGGGACCTGACGGCCCACGCATACGGTCATGCAGCTCTTCATGCCCCTGTGCCGACTCTAAGGAAGTGGGGATTTATCGACGGTAAGATACAATGGTTAAAAAATAATTTCGGATGGACATCCTATGGAGGCGTTCTATCTGCCCTGCTGGCCCAAATGGGCTTTCTCGCGGACACGACCATTATGGACGGTGAGGACGGCTTCTGGATTATGGCATCTTCGGACCGGTGCAATTTCGAGGCCCTGAGGGAACCTTTAAACACCTGGTACACTTTGATGGTCCACACCAAACCCTACACGGCATGCCGCCATATCCATCCCACGCTGGATGCCGTTTCCGCGATCTTGGCCGAGAAAAAACTTTCCCCTGAGGATGTCGAGGCCATTGAAGTGTGGACCTTTTTCGAAGTCGTGGAAAATTACGGATTCCTGCCCTCCATACCCTTCGATGTTCCTTTCAGCGCCCCTTTCCTGATATCGCTGCTGATTCACGGGATCCCCACCGGGACTGAATGGTTCAATGGGACCTACCTAACGCAAAAATCCATCCTGGAGACAGCCCGGAAGGTCACCTTGAGGGAATGGGAGGAGGCAAGCAAGGCCTACCCTCTGGTCAAAAGGGAGTTAATGTCCCGAGTTGAAATCAAGACCAAGGCAGGCGATCTTGCCAACAGGACAATAAGGGTGCCTAAAGGGGATCCCCGGAATCCCATGTCGGATGTGCAATTGAAACAGAAATTTTTCACCCTGGCAGAACCTCTTATCGGAAAAGAACGATGCGAGGATGTATACAAGAAAGTGATGCGTATTGAGGACCTGGAAAGCATACGGGCCCTTACAAATCTGCTGGTCCCATAATCCTACCAAGTTAGTGTCCATTCATAAAGCAGGCAATTTTATTCAAGGTCAAGCCTCCGGCCCGTAAGGCCTACGCCCCGGAGGGGAAGGAGAATATTTTATTAGGATGCCAAGCGGCAGAGGCACCATGCATTGAAGTATTTCGAGGATTAAAATTTGTCCGCCCGGTAGCGACGACTCCCCACCCAACGGGTGGGTCCCCGGTTTGAGCCTGGCCCGAGAGATTGAGGAAAAGGGCCATTTATGGATGGGTACTAGTCGACAACGTCCCCCTTTTTGAACAGATTGAACGTCTGCCCCGGCAGGAAGTCGAAAGACTTGACCAGGAGATATCCCGCACGCTTCATTTCCTGCAAGATGACCTCAACGGGCGTGTGATGCTTGAATAACCTGACAAAACCAAATCCGCCCCCGGGAGCGTGGTCAATGATCGCTACCCTCCCATCCGGTTTCAAGGCCCTCTTGAGATTGCGGAAAAACTCCACCGGTTCGGGCAAATGATGAAAGACATTCCTGGCGAAGACAAGGTCAAGAGAGGCTTCAGGCAGGCCTGTCTCAGATCCTTTTGCCACCAGGAAATAAATGTTATTCAATCCTTCCTGTTCAGCCCTGCGCCTTATGAAGTCCAGGTACTGCGGCTTGGTATCGACGGCGTAAACTTTCCCGGTCTCGCCCACTTTCCCGGCGAACTTGAGCGTGAAGTATCCGCCTCCCGAACCGATATCAGCAACGACGTATCCTGGCTGGACCTGAAGACTCTCGACAATCTTTTCCGGCATGTTTCCGGGCGAAGATGCTTCCCTGTTCAACATTTTCAAGAAAAATGAGGTGAACATCCAGCGACCCCCTATCATGTGCTGTCCGTGCTCCGTGACTCGTTGCGCGTAACCCCCACAAAAATCCTTCGAAGTCTCCGAAGCACGGATATTGCGTCCTTTATTTCCTCTCCATCGATATCTATCCCCAGCCCTTCCAGGAAATGCGCCTCCGTACGTCTCATCGCCTCGATCAGGGTTTCCCCCCGCCGGGTCAGGCGCACGATACCGGAGCGTTTATGCGCCGGGTTGGCGGTCGTCTCCACGTAGCCTTCTTCCTGGAGCCGGTTTACCAGCGCCTGGATGTACTGCCGGGAAACCGGCCGCGCCCGGGCCATCTGGGGCACAGTTTGCGGTCCAAGGCGGTCAAGGCCCCTGAGGATGCCGCGCATTGCGGCCGTAAGCCCCGTACCCGAGTGAATACGGGCCGCAATGACTCGCAAAAGATGATACAGGGCCACAACTTCATCGACAAGAACCTCAATGGCCGGCTCTTCATGTTGTCGGTCTTTCATGACAATTATATTGTCATAATGACAATATAATTGTCAAGCAAATCTCACCGGACCATCCCTCGGAGGCCGATGGTTGGCCTGGGAAGCGATCTTCCACAAGGCGTCTCCACATCTTGCATTTTTCAATGTGGCCTTGACATCTATTTCCGCCAGTATCCCGAATTCTTCCGCAGCCAAGGCTTCCTTTACTTTGGCCACCGCTTCATCGAAGCTTCCCC
>JAFDEE010000091.1 GCA_019310525.1 Deltaproteobacteria bacterium
GCGGATTTCGTCCCTTCATCTATCCTGATTCAGGGCCGAAATACGCCCGCTCCGGAGAAAATGTCAGCCCCTGCTTTCCGCTGCCTCCGGGGAATCTGAATCCTCGAAATACTTTAATGTATGGTGCCTCTGCCGCTTGGTATACCAAGCGGGGCGGTTAAAATTTTCGCCTTCCTTGACCTTGAACAAAATTGAACGTTTTTCAAAGGTCTCACTTTGATCCTGCCTTGGCATCACCGGCATAGCGAAGAATATCTTGGACCATGAGCCGCCCCTCCCAAAAAATATCTGCCCTGATCAGCGCCTTTTCCTTTTCAATCGAGCACGGATGTGCCTGACCCTGGCCCGGGTGTTGATAAGATAAGCGGCTTCCGGCTGCTTTGGATAGGGGAGATCCTCCCATTGAAGGGCCTTGATCCGGGTAACCGTTTCCTCTACATCTCCTCCAGTTTCCATGAGCATCTTTTCCACCTCATCTGCAAACAACTCGGCCTCCCTCAAAGAACGCTTCAGGTAGTCCATGGCGTCAGGACCCGTGAAAATCGATTCGTGAGCCAGGCACAGGATCTCAGGCTTCAACCGGATGAGGTTCTTCAGGGAGTTCAAATAGGCATCGAAATCCACGAGGAATTCAGTGATAATCCGGCCTCCGTGTTCGCACCCCACCGCCTCCGAGGCGATAAGGATCCTTCTCTCAGGAATCCAGTAACTGGTGTGTTCCCGGGTATGGCCTGGGGTGGGGACGGCCTCTACATGGCAGTCTTTCGAAAGCTCGATCCTTTCGGGAGGATTCAAGGGTAAATCCAGCACGAAAGACCTGAAAGGACAAGGACTATCCAGGGACACGCCCCAATGCTCGAGGTCCCTTGCCGCCTTTCGATTCAAGGACTCCACGAGCTCAAGGGCCTTTGGACGGCGCAAGGTCTCTTTGATTGCAGACGGACCGGCTACGATCATGTTCGGCCAGACAGACTTGTAGTAACCGGCAGCCCCCAGATGATCCCAGTGGGCATGGGTGAGAAAGAGACGAGTAAGGGGGCGTCCCCCCAGCACGGCCTTGATCTCCTTCACGTAAAGGGGGCCGAGTGCGGCAAAACCTGCATCAAAAAGGACGGGGCGGGGGCCGTCCAGGAGGTATACCGGTACGGCCGCCACCCCGAGGGCATAAAATCCTCTTGCTATCTCTCCTGTCCCGTGGATTTTCATTTTTCCATGTACCTCTCTCCCACCGCTCTTTCTCCCTCCCCGTGAACCAGGTCGATGACACTCACTTCCGGCGGAGCGAGAAATCGCATCATGGGACCCCAGGTCCCCGCCCCCCGACTTACGTAAAGAAAGCTTCCATTGGAAAGGGGAATGAATCCGGCATCAATGGGATAGAAAAGCTTGACGATGAGAGAAAAGGGGAAGATCTGTCCCTTATGAGTATGACCGGATAGTTGAAGATCAAAAAGCCCGATGGATGCCTGGTTCACCGAAGGTCGATGCTTCAACAGCACCGTAAAACAACCCCCAGGAACTCTTGAAAGAAGGTCCTCCTCGGAAACAACCTCTCCCTTTAGGCCGAATTGACGCCTCGCCGGGTCGTCCGCGCCCGCTATACAGATCATCCCGGGGATGACCACGGTTTTATCCCGAAGCACCTTGAATCCCGCCTTTTCGGTGAACGCTATCGACCGCTCCACCCCCGCATAATATTCATGGTTGCCAAGGACCGCGAATTTTCCGTATCGTGCCGGGACGCGCCCGAACATGTCGATCATGTTCGAGATGTCGTCAACCTGACCGTCCAGGAGATCCCCGGTGGAGACGAGTATATCAGGGTTCGCTGACATCACTTTCCCAAGAATCCTTTTAAGGCGTCTTTCCCTGACCATCAGGCCCAGGTGGATATCGGAAACCTGGACAATCCGGAGCCGGTCCAGGTGAGCGGGGATCTTCGGGCTCTGGATCGTGACCCTTTCGGTTCGAATGGCAGCGGCCTCGTAATGGGCGTACAGGCCGACCGGGATCGATACTGCAAGGGCCCAAAAAAAGGAGCCTTTCGGGGAAAGGGTCCACCACCCATGATCGTATTGAAAAAAACCATGTCCAACCCAAGCGATTAACCGCCAGAGATCCAAGAGCACCGAGGTACAAAAAAAGAGGAACAGGAAACCCATCCAGGTGTACCCGAGCCAGGCCAACAGTTTCGGGCCGGTTTCCATCCCCATTCTTTCAAGGATCCGAACGATAACGGGGGAAAAAACCATCAACCCCATAAAAAGGGCAAGGGTAAGAGACGCCCCCTTCCCCATGTCCAAGGCCGATTTCACCTTCAGATAGGCATAGAAGTGCACTGACCCGAAAAGGGCAGCGAAGACCAAGATAATGACAATCCATCTCATAGGCCGGGCCTCTCTTTCCTCAAGGGCTGGGGAGCATCTCCAACCCTCATACGATCGCCGCAGCCCGCAACAGGGGATGGATCACCTCATCCATCAGATTGATCCCCATCAGGCACCTGCATTTCCCGCACGAAGCACAGGTTTCAAGCCCCAGTTTCACCGCCCATGAAAGAGCATCCTCCGCGAGCCCCGGCGGGCCTTCCCGATCTTCCATAATCCTCCGCAGCCGCAGGAAAGTATGGGGATCGCCCCGGGGATGGTGATCAGTTTTCAAACGGTCGGCCTGCTCGGGAAGGAGGGAATTGGAGGGCCGGACGCCTGTACTCTCTCCCTGGAGAGGACACCCATTAAGGCAGGCGTAACAGGCGATACATCGGGTAAGACTCACAAAAGACGCCGATGGAGAGGAGGACGGCCCTCCGCCCCCCCTTGCCGGGCCTCTCCCAAGTCCCCGGAGTTTTTCTTCTATTCCCGAACGGTCCACGACAAAATCCCGTATCAAGGGAAGGGCCCGAAGGGGACCCAGGGTGTCTCCGTCTTTCACCTCACTCCTGCAGGCCAGGGCCGCCCTTCCGTTGATCTCAAGGGTGCACAGCCCGCACCTCTGGTTTCTGCAGCCATAGCGAAAGGAAAGGTCGTGAAACAGCTCCTCCTTTGCCCGCTTGAGCACGTCCAATGCCGTTGGTCGCTCACCGGCTTGAAGGGTGTACCAGTATGCCACCCTTTTTTGAGCCACGGGTTCCGGACCTCCACGACCGCGGAGCAGAAATACCTCCATGAAAGGTTTTTCCATATCCTGAGCCTTCATTTGCCGCTGAGCCATTTCCCGTAAGTTCCAAGGAGAATCCTCTCCCGGAGGGGAAAGGGGAGGGCATGAAGAAAACCCGTTCCGAGACGAAGACCCAGCACGCGATACCGGTCCTTCAGACGAGCCGTCCAAGGGCTGGGTTCGCGGAGTATGGTTCCCATGGTCCACTTCCCTCCCTTCCAGGCGGCCCGTATCGAGTAAGGCGGGCGGCGTACCTCCCTTTTTTTCCGCCTTCCATCCACGCGCAAGTGGGCCCCCAGGCTCTCTTTCCGGAGAAAGGCCGACCGGGCCACGACCTCGGATGAAAAGAGCATATTTTCCAACTCGATCCAATCGATGAAATCCTGGTTCCAGAGGGTTTCGGCAGAAACCGCTGAATCGGAAAGGCCACGGCGGATGATCTCTTTTGTTTTCAGGAACTCTTCCAACCCCGCTCCTGTCCGGGCCGGTCCCAGGCACTCCCATGCGGCCTTCTGAAGCCTGCCCGTCAAGGCACCGGGGACATGTCCTCCCTTTTGCCCCAGCCGTCTCAGGTATGGCGCGGCGACCTCCCGCCATAGGTCCCGGAAAACCGCGGGATCGGCGTTCTTTGAGCCCCGCGCATGACGCGCCGCCTCCCTTCCCGCCCGGATTCCGAAAATAATGCACTCCGCAAGGGAATTTCCGGCCAACCGATCACCGCCGTGGAGTCCACCTGCTGCCTGCCCGGCCGCGAACAGGCCTTCAGGCGCCCCTTCGCCGACACACTTTCCCCTGCTGTCCACGAGGATCCCTCCCATGCAGTAATGGGCGCTGGGTTGGACCTCCCAGGGTTCCTCCAGCCTAGCCGCCCGCTCTCCCATGGCCCTTCGCACAAGAGAGATTTGCTTCCCCATCCTTTCGGCGAAGATCCTATAGTAAAGTCCTCCCGACTCACCTCTCACATTCTGCCGGAGATCAAGAAGACAACCGTCGCGCTCCGTGCCCCGCCCAGAGGAAACGGCCCTTGCCATAACTCCGGCCACTTCGGCACGGGTCCGGTGCATCAGGCCGGAGAGCAGAACCTTTCCGTCCTTGTCTCTCAGGACCCCAAAAGGCCCCGCGGAAGCAGGTTCACCCACAAAGAGTCCCTTTAAGGAACCCGGTCCCACCAGGGCGAATGGGATGAATTGAATCTGTTCCATGTCGACGAGAGAGGCCCCTGCCCTTGCGGCGATCGCGTATCCATCGCCCGTGTTCCCCCTCATGTTGTCTGTGTTGGGGGAAAACAATGTCCCAAGCCCCCCTGTGGCCAGGATCACGGCGCGGCTGCGCAGGGCAAGAAAACAGCCGCTGGCCGCGTGGTACACCAGACCGCCCGCGATGTGCCGCTTCCCTCCCCTTTCTTCGATAATCAGATCCAGGAACCAAGCGTCCTGCAACAATTCATAGCCCCCTGCCGGATAGGTCTCCCGAAAGGCGTGAAAAAAGGACAAACCTCCCTGGGGATGGGGAATCGCCCGGGCACGGTCATGTCCGCCCATGGGGACGGGATACGGCAGCGGTCCGCTTCCATCCACCTTCATATAGGGCCGAAGACCATGACAAAGCAGCCATAGGTATCCTTCCCTCGAGTCCAGGGCAAAGGCCCGCACGATCTCTTCCTCTGCCAGGTCCCGGCCCTTCAATCTCATGTTGGAGGCGAGGATCTCCTCGGAGTCGTCCGCGCTGCCGCTTCCAAGGACCGTTATCCCACCCTCGGATATCTTTGTATCCCCGCACCCGATGGGATCCTTGGACACCACCAGCACAGAGACTCCCTCGGCCCCGGAGGCCGCTGTCAGCGCCGCACCCCCGCCACCCACTACCAGGACGTCGTATTGCCTTTCGGTAACCTGCATGTCCAACGAGTCTTCCCGGAGGCCCATATAGATCCTTCCCCCCTCCTCGACGTTAGAAGGATCAGACTTCCTTCTCCTTCAATTTTTCAAGGGACTCGTTCGGTCCGAGGAGAATCATGATATCGCTGTCTTTCAGGACGAAATGACCGGTAGGGATCATGTTTAAACGGTCCGGGATCACTTCCTTGATTGCAACCACCTGGACCCCGTAACGATTGATGAGGTTCAATTCTTTCAATGCCTTTCCGATGAAGCCCTTGGGAGGTATCAACTCCACCAGGCTATATCCTTCCACAAGGGGCAGAAAGTCCAGGAGATTGGGATTATGAAGTCTCTCAGCCAGGGTTATTGCGGTATCTTTTTCAGGGAAAAGGACCTCCGTTACACCGATTCTCTCAAGGATCCTTCCATGGGGTTCTGAAATCGCCTTGGCCAGGACCTTCTCCACTCCCATTTCCTTTAGGTTCAAGGTGACCAGGATGGATGCGTCCAGGGACGAACCGATACAAACCACAACGGCATCCATGCTCCTGATTCCCAGCGATTCCAGGGCTTTTCGGTCCGTTGCGTCCGCAACCACGGCCTGAGTCACCCCGTCCTTGATCTCCTGGACCCTGTCCTGATCTTTATCTATGGCCAGGACCTCGTGATCCTTGTGATAGAGGTGGGTTGCCAGGTAATATCCGAAATTTCCGAGTCCTATAATGGTGAATTGTCCCATGACTGACCTCATCCTACCATGATGCCCTCTTCCGCGTACCGGAACCTGGCCACCATGCGGCGGCTGACGGCCGCGGCCACCACCAAGGGCCCCAGTCGTCCGACGAACATGATCAGGGTAATTATGAATTTTCCCCAGGAGGAAAGCGTCCCGGTCACCCCCGTGCTCAATCCCACCGTGCCGAAAGCGCTTACCACCTCAAAAAAGAATTCCAGGAAGCTGCCCCTGCTCGCCAGGTGGGAAACCCCTCCAAGTTCCGTCATCAGCAGGAGCAGGGTCCCCGCGAAAACCACCAACATGCTTATCATGACAATGCTGACTGTCTTGCTGATGCTGATTTCGGAAACGGTTCGGCCGAAGACATTCGGGTATTCGTGTCCCCGGAGCCGTGACATCCCCAACACCAACAGGGTGGAAAAAGTGGTGGTTTTAATTCCACCCCCGCAGGAGCCGGGAGACGCCCCGATGAACATGAGCAGAATCAGGAGAAACAGAGTCTCGTTTGCCATGTTCCCCACGGGCAAGGTATTGAATCCAGCCGTCCTGGCGGTTACAGACTGGAAAAAAGCGGCCAGGATCTTGGCGGGTGAAGAGAGGGAGGCCAGGGTATTGCGGTACTCCATGAGCAGGATCAGGAGGGTCCCGGACAAAAGGAGCAAAAACGTAGTCGATAAAACCATCTTCGAGTGCAGGTTCAGGCGGGACCATTTCCGGCGCTTGTAAGAAAAGCCATGCCGGAGGTCGGAGAGGACCGGAAACCCGATCCCGCCGGATATGATCAGGAAACAGATGAGCAGATTCAGGGCCCAATCCTCCCGATACCGGAGGAAGCTGTCCGGGAAAAGGGAAAATCCTGCGTTGCAGAAGGCACTGATAGTGTGGAAAACCGATGAGTAAAGGGCACTCTCCGCTCCCCGTTCATGCAGGAAGAGGAAAAACATCAAAATCGTTCCCGCCCCTTCGATGGCTAAGGTAAAAAGAACCACGTCCCTTATGATGGAGGGGAGAGTGCGATCCCTGGAATAGGTAAAGGTATCCTGGACGACAGCCTGCCCCGAGAGGCCCGGACGCCTGCCGGCGATCAGGAGAAGCAGGGTCGAAACGGTCATGAAGCCCAGTCCCCCGATCTGGATCAAGACGAGAAGGATGATCTGGCCAAGGCGAGTAAAGGTGCCTCCGGTATCCACTACGGTCAGGCCCGTCACGCAAACAGCGGATGTGGAGGTAAACAGGGCATCGATGAAACCTATTCCCCCCTCACGGGTGGCCCAGGGGAGCATGAGCAAATCAGCTCCGACAAAAATAAGGGTAGCAAACCCTACCAGGGTCAAGCGGGCCGGGCTTGAAAGGAGGGACTGTATGAACCGTTTCCTGTTGTTGCCTGTGGATTCGATGGCAGCCACCCTCGCGGCACTCGAGCCTTCCCATGGGACCGAGGTCCGCCTCGGACTTATTCCCGAGGCTTGATCTCGACTTGCTCAAAGGGTATTCCGATCCAGGGGTCGGCGGGGAGCAGGCTTCAGGGGAAAAAGCACCCGGGACTCCCATTGCAGTTAACATAGGACAGGCAAAAGGAAAACGTCAAGGTTCATTTCATTCCAGGCTTTCCCTTGGGAACAAAGAAAACCACGGGTTGATTTTGATGCCCCAATCCGGGAATGGGAGAAGATCCCTCGCCTGCAAGCAAAGACTTTAACCCAAATTATGCGTGAATGCCTGCCCGCCAGAATTATGGGGGGAAAGGGGAACGTTGGCTTAGATCGAAGGGGCATGGGGATCTTTTCCTCGTTCCCGAGTCTCACGGCCTGGTTATTTCAAGGGGTTAGTGACGGGGGAGTCTTGCCCCCTCCGCCGATCTCCCGCTTTTACAAGCGGGAGCCGGGGTTTCCCCCATCCCTAACCCCTTGAAATAACGAAGGTTTACCTGCTGCTGTCTGGCAGGCCTCCCAACAGGTCACTTCCGAAAAGATCCCCATGCCCCTTCTCCCGGTGGTGCAGGCAATGGTTTTCAGGTGAAATACTTACTCCAGAAAGGGCCGGGGAAAAGGTCCATTGTCATTCACTAAAGAGAGTCAGTTACGGTTGAAATTCCCGATTACCGAGGCTTGATGTTTTCAGTCTGTTTCTCCTTGGAAGGATGGTTTGAGCAGGGGCCGATGGCTCCTTTTCTGAAGTGACTGGCGGGATTATCAGTGGGGGAAGCCGCAGCTCACGCTCTTCTTAGAGCGGGAGAATGCGGAGGGGGCAGGTGTCCCCCGCTGATAAGCCGCTGAAAACACCAGCCCGGGAGCCTCCGAACGACATCCCTTTACCCTTCGCCCATTGGATGCTGTCAGAATGCTTCAACATATTGCAACATTGCTGTCTAGAATAGAATTGTTTTGCTATTCATTAATAATAAAATCAGATAGATAGTCATACATAACGGTTTCTTTCAAATTCAGGTTTTTTGCAGGCCAGCAGAAAGCAGAGGCTGCTACGCCGTCCATGGCTCCGCTCACTGCGGATTTCGGCCCTTCATCTGTCCTGATTCAGGGCCGAAATACGCCCGCTCCGGAGAAAATCCGAAGCCTCTGCTTGGAGCGACAAATCCTATTTTGGACAATAGTGATATTGCAATAAAAATCAATTTCATTATTAACGCATAATGTGGGTTTAATTGGATCGTTTTTTGAGTAGGGCTCAAGGATTCAAGGGGTCCAGGACTCGAGTGAGAAATCGGGATTTAAGGAAAAATGATTTTCACTTGCCCCTTGGGGACCCCTTGACCCCTGAAACTATCGGCTTCAGCCGACAGTAGTTTACTTTCCTGGTCCTAGGACCGAAGCGGCCACATTACACTCAAGGGTTCTCTTGGGAAACGACATTAACCTGTGCTATGATAACTCCAAAGCGAATACCATGTCCGATCTCTCCTATATTTACGACCTCGACGACCATCCCCCGCTCCGTTACGCCTTGCTATACGGCCTTCAGTGGGCTTTCGTGGTGTTTCCGGCCTTTATCATCACGGCCGCCTTGGTTGCTCCTCCACTTGGATTAGGACCCGAAAGCACAATCCGCTTCCTCCAGCTCACCCTTTTTGTTTCGGGTCTCTTCACCATCATTCAGACCCTTTGGGGACACCGCTTTCCCCTCGTGGAAGGCCCTTCCACGGCCTTGGTCCTCACCTTCATCATTCTGGCTCCCCACGGACTCCCGACCCTTCAGGGAGGCATGATTCTAGGAGGCGCCCTGCTGGTCCTCGCGGTCCTCTCAGGGCAATTGGAACGGATCACTGTTCTCTTCACCCCGAACGTGGTGGGAGTCATCCTGATGCTCATCGCCTTCGGTCTGCTCCCACCGCTCCTCCGATTCCTCTCCGGCATCGATCAGTCCCATCCCCAAGGGCAAGGCCTCATCTTTGCCATCAGCATCGGGCTGATTCTGTCCATCGCCACCCTTTCCTATTGGCTCAGGGGAATATGGAAGACCCTTTCCCTCCTTCTCGGCATGATCGCGGGCTCACTCCTGTTCTATTTCCTCGGCCGACTCGAATTTCAGGAGTTGATCGAGGCCCCTTTGTTTTCCTTTTCCGCCCGGGGGATCTCTTTTCCTCCATCCCTGGATTTCGCCACCGCTCTTGCCTTCGGATTCGCCTACCTGGCCGTCATGGTCAACAGCCTTGGCAGCCTGCAAGGAATCGCCGGCATCACGGACGGGGTGAGGCTGCCCGGCGCTACTCGTCGCGGAATCTTTCTAAACGGTCTTTCCGGGATATGCTGCGGGCTTCTCGGTGTCGTGGGAACCGTGAGTTACAGCACCGGTCCGGGCCTGGTCCTGGTTAACCGCGTAGCCAGCCGATTCACCGTGACCTATTGCGGGCTGATAATTCTGGCCGCCGCCTTTCTCCCCAAATTGGCCGCCCTCCTGGCCCTGGTTCCTGCACCCGTGGTGGGAGCCGCCCTGTGTATCGCTATGGGCGCACAGGTTGGTGCCGGAATCACGATCATTTCCTCCCGCAGAATCCGCTCAAGGGACTATTTTGTCACAGGTCTGCCCCTCCTCCTGGGCACCCTTGTCGGGTTTCTCCCTCCCGGTCTCATCGACGATCTCCCCGGTCCTTTCCGAGTCTTCTTCGCCAACGGACTGGTGACCGGCATCGTCATGGTCATGATCCTGGAGCATCTCCTCCTTAGGGACAGGGAGAGAGGCCGGCTGCCGGGAAAATGAAGCTCCCCTTTTCATCCGACACCTCCTCGGAAAGTGAATCCCGCCGACGGATGCTTGACGAAACCAAAACTCTTCCGTCAATGAAATGACAACCTAAATTGAGCGATTCCGAGTTTTCAGGAGACCTGCCTGAGGCAGGCAACGCAGCAGATCCTGTAAAATCGGAAATCCCGAAGGGTTTCAAAATTTGATGATTTGAAAAAGATACATATAGCATGCTCTTTGACCTTACAGGTTATGATACCTTATCGGACACTACCATGTACTCTTTTGATATATCTAAATAAAAGAATCTCATCAAAATGTTGAAACGCTCAGTTTAGGGACAAGTCAACAACCATTCCGGTTCGAAAAGGCTTGAAGGTTTTAAAAGGGCAAGGGATCGATGGGGTCTGGTGACTAAAGGCGCTGTTTTGTCCTCTCTTTCAGGGGCCGGCGGATTATCCCTATACGGCGGACATGGTCTGCTTTTTGCAACTTGCTTTCACATCAGCAACCCTTAGTGGTGCCTGGTGCCTCCATCCAGGGGTACCCATATATCCCGGCAAAAAAGGAGGGGAGAAAGGATGAAACCCGACGCCGATACCAAGATATTGCTTGTTGAAGATGCTTCAACCATGCGGAAGATGGAAATCAAGATCCTTAAGCAACTCGGATACCAAAATATCATCGAGGCCGTGGACGGCCGGGACGCCCTGGAAAAACTCGGGGAAGAAAAGGGCATCCAGCTCATAATCAGCGATTGGGCCATGCCCAACATGGACGGGCTCGAACTACTTAAAAGCGTCCGCTCGGAGGAGGCTTACAAACACATTCCTTTCATCATGGCCACAGGCCAGGGAGACAAGGAATACGTTGCCATGGCCCTCGAGGCCGGGGCCAACGGGGTTGTGGCGAAGCCTTTCACACCGGAGGACCTGGGCACTCAAATCAAAGAGGCCTTCGGGATCAAGGTGGAACCTGAAGAAACCGGAGAAAGACTTCCGAGAGTAGACGAGGAAGGGAAGGTCCGGCTCCGAATCGCCCACATACAAATCACCGATCACCTCACACTCGGGATCATGAAGGATATGATCGAAACCGGGCAAAAGAATCCTGACCATTTCGCCCTTGAGACCTTGTGCATGCCGGGCTGGAACCCGGTTCAACGGGCCCTTGAAAAGGGAAATGTGGATGCTGCATTCATTCTCGCCCCAACGGCCATGGATCTTTTTAACTACGGGGTACCGCTCAGGCTGATCATGTTCACCCACAGAAACGGCAGTATCCTGGTGCGGACCCGTTCTCAAGAATACCGCAAGCCTTTCCAGCAGTTCTTCAAGCACAAGACCTTTTTTATCCCCCACAAGATGTCCATTCATAACATGCTGGCCCACATGTATTTCACCCAGATGGGTCTCAAGCCCGGTCTGGCCGGAAAGGAGGCTGTAAACGTTCTTTTCGACGTCGTCCCGCCGGTAAAAATGCCCGAGTTCCTATCGGAGAATCCCCAAAGTTGCGGGTTCATGGTGGCCGAACCCATCGGGTCCAGGGCCATAGCGGCAGGTATTGCGGAACGCCAGATCCTCTCAAGCGAACTCTGGGACAACCACCCTTGTTGTGTGGCCGTCTTTCGGGAGGAGTTCATGGGAAAGTACCCTGACGCCGTCCATGAATTCAGCCATATGCTGGTGGAAGCTGGGCGTTTCATCGGGGAAAATCCGGACCGGGCCTCGGAAATCGCCGTAAAATTTCTGGACCCGGACGGGCAACTGGGACTGAAATCCTCCCTCCTTAAATCCGTGCTAACGGATCCCAAGGGCATCAGGACGGACAACCTCTTTCCCGTCCTGGAAGATCTCGACGCCATTCAGCGATACATGACCCAAAAAATGGGTATCGGGCGTATCATCGACCTGGAATCTTTTGTGGACACCCGGTTTGCAGAGGAAGCCCACAAGGATCTGCCCGCCCCCTCCCGGACTATTGGGCCGATGGACAAGCCCGAACTCACCTATTCGATCCAGGGGGATGCGGATGGAGAAGAGAGGGAAACCCCGGCACCCCTTGATCGTTTCCAGGCCGTCCAGGCGGAGCAGCCCACCATCAGCCGTGAGGGTAAATACCTGACCTTTGGAATCGGGGATGAACGATACGGTATCGGGATCCTGGATGTCCGGGAAATCATCGGTATGATGCCTATTCGACCCATCCCCCAGATGCCCGAACACATGAAGGGAGTCATCAACCTCAGGGGAAAGGTCATCCCGGTTATCGACCTTCGCCTCAAATTCTCCATGGAACCCCTTGATTACACCGACCGGACCTGTATCATCGTGGTGGAAGTGGCGGGCCTTACAGGATCCAGCCTGATGGGAATCGTGGTGGACAAGGTCTGGGAGGTAACGGAAATCAAGGAGGAAGAGGTGGAGGACGCCCCCAGTTTCGGACGCTCCGTCAATACCGGCTACATCCTCGGGTTGGCCAAGAGGTCGGAAGGTGTGACGATTCTCCTGGACATCGACGAACTGCTTCAAAGGGAAGGGACGGTTGAACTCGCAAATGTAGCCTAGGGTCCGGGGAACCTGCATCCGATCATTTCTCCACCACGGAGAGCCTTACCCTTTTCTTCTTTTCTAATGATGACAAAAAGCCTGGCTTGCCGCATCAGTGGTAGTATGCCCAACGGGGTGCAGGTTTGGCCTTGGGCCGCCTTCCATAGAAGATGTCATCCATGTAGGAAAAAAGCCGCCTTGCGTATCGATTCCTCGAAATGAGCTCCACAATCACCTTGTGGGGGAAGGTTCTGGCATGGCTCCAGGGACACACCCTCATACAGACGTTACAGTCTGTTCCCACTTTCCCCCAGTATTCGAAGCAGGTTTCTTCATTCAACTTCCATCGCAAGATCCCATTGTGAACCGTCTGCTCGCCTTCCGGTATGGAGGCCGAGGGGCAGCAGTCCGCGCACTTCCGGCAAATCGCACAAAAATCCTCTACACCGATATCGATTGGCTTATCCGGGACCAGAGGGAGATCCGTGGTCACGGCACCCAGCCGGACACGGGGACCGAACTCCTTTGTGATCAAGTAACCCATCCTCGATAGTTCCCCCAGGCCGGCATCCACCGCGAGGGGGACCATCAAGGCCTCATAATGCCTGAGGTGATTGGCCGTGGCGGAGTACCCAAGGTTTGCTATGAATCGGGCCAACTGGGTGGCGATGAAAGCTCCCTTCGCGTAATTACGCATACTTTCCAGGGCCGTCGGCGTATGGGGGCCGGTTCCTACCATGTCGAACTCCATCTCGGTTGCAAACACAACGGCATAAGGGTCAGGCTGGATCTCCTTGCCCCAATCCTCCCAGTTTTCGTTAAAGATCTCTCCCTTATGGGAATAGACCCATAAGGGATTCACCTTGGTTATGCCCACCAGGTCGGCTCCGAGCTTCAGGGTATACCCCTTGATCCTTTCCGTGGCCTCTTCGGGGCTGAGGGAGTAACGATTTTCACCCCCGTCCCCGCTTTCGGGGCGGTACATGGGATTGGGCATGGGTTTGGGCTTGAACTTATCGGGAGTGGAAAAACTCTGGGGAATGGCGACACATGCCAGGGTCGCCTCCACGTTTACAGCCCCCTTTTCTCCATCAACAGAGCCGATGCTGCCTAGGGGTCCTCCCATAGCCCTCCGCTTTTTGTCATATTCCTCGTGTTCGGGGTGCTCCTGGTAGTAAGTCTTATACTCAGGTGAGCCCGGCCTGAGGGCACGGTTTCGGGCAAAGACCTGATCCCTTTCATCGAACCGCTTCACCTCCCCCTGAACCAGTCCCAGGGTGCCTTTCAGGGCATGGGGATTGGATGGAGTTCTGTGGAGAAAAAGGAAACCCGAGAAACAGGCAAGGGCATAGCCCAGGACCAGGACGACTAGACCGGTAGAGGTGAAGAAAAACCCTTTTCCCCAAAGTATCAGAAAAATGATGAGAAGACCCAACATCCCGGCGAACTGGATTCCGCCGAAGACGGTCGCCCGCCTCTCTTTCTCCGCGATCGAGGAGATAAAGAACGTAAGACCGATAAAGGCTTGAGCGGCCAGACCCAACGCACCAAGCGCCACGAAAAATTCACGCATCTCATTCACCTCCGGTGACGGCATATTTGGACATGACGGAAAAAGGACTCTGACCCGCATATTGTGCGGGGATTTGAAACAGGCAGAGAGGCTCCCCCCAGACGAGAAGGAAACAAAGTATAGAAGGGTTTAATTATGGGTTGATTCAGCGGGAAGGTCAAGAAAAAGCTTGGATTGGAAGGATCAGCCAAGCCAGATACATAAGGGAAAAAAGGCCGCCCCCGGTCCTTTCATCGGGGTGCGGCCTTGTGTATGGTAAGGGACCCTCCCTATTGGGGAGTACCCTGATCGTTGATCAGGAAATTGCTACATCATGCCGCCCATGCCCCCCATACCGCCTCCGGGCATTCCAGGCGTCTCTTCCTTCTCCTTGGGCTTTTCCGCCACCATAGCCTCGGTGGTCAGGAGCAGGGAAGATACGGATGCGGCATTCTGGAGGGCGAAACGGGTCACCTTGGTCGGGTCGATGATCCCTGCCTTCATGAGGTCTTCGTATTCACCGGTCTCCGCATTGAATCCAAAGGCCCCTTTTCCTTCCTTGACCTTTTCAACCACCACGGAGCCTTCCTCGCCGGCATTGTTGGCGATCTGGCGCAACGGTTCCTCCAAGGCCCTCATGACAAGCTTGACACCGCTCTGGGCTTCGCCTTCCAGCTTCAGTTTGGAGAGGACATTGATGCACCGCACAAGGGCCACACCGCCACCGGGCACGATCCCTTCTTCCACAGCCGCCCGGGTGGCATTGAGGGCATCCTCGACCCTGGCCTTCTTCTCTTTCATTTCAGGCTCGGTCGCAGCCCCAACGTTGATCACGGCAACGCCGCCGATCAGCTTGGCAAGCCTTTCCTGGAGTTTTTCACGATCATAATCCGAGGTGGTCTCCTCGATCTGGGCCCGGATCTGCTTGACACGCCCCTCCAGGTCCTTTCGGGTCCCGCCACCGTCAACGATGGTGGTGTTGTCCTTGTCGATATTCACTGTTTTGGCGGTTCCCAGATCATTCAGAGTCACGTTTTCAAGCTTGAATCCGATATCTTCGGAAATGACACGCCCTCCTGTCAGGATGGCGATGTCTTCCAGCATGGCCTTTCTCCTGTCACCAAATCCAGGAGCCTTAACGGCGGCGCACTGCAGCGTCCCCCTGAGCTTGTTCACCACCAGGGTGGCCAAGGCCTCCCCTTCCACATCCTCGGCGATGATCAGCAAGGGTTTCCCCATCTTCGCAATCTGTTCCAGAATGGGAATCAAGTCCTTCATGTTGCTGATCTTCTTCTCATGAAGCAGGATGTAGGGTTCACTCAGGCTCACCTGCATCTTCTCGGGATCCGTCACGAAGTAAGGAGAAAGGTAACCTCGATCGAACTGCATACCCTCGACGATTTCAAGGGTGGTCTCCATGCTCTTTGCCTCTTCCACCGTGATCACGCCTTCCTTGCCGACCTTGTTCATGGCCTCGGCGATGATATTCCCGATGGTGTCGTCATTATTGGCGGAAATGGTTCCTACCTGGGCGATCTCTTCCTGGTCCTTGGTGGCCTTGGAGAGCTTCTTCAACTCCTCGACCGCGGCCTCAACCGCCTTATCGATTCCCCTCTTGATGGCCATCGGATTGACACCGGCAGCAACCAGTTTGGAACCCTCCCGATAGATGGACTGGGCCAGGACCGTCGCAGTTGTGGTGCCGTCACCGGCCACATCCGATGTTTTGGAGGCAACCTCCTTGACCATCTGGGCTCCCATATTCTCGAACTTGTCCTCCAGCTCGATCTCCTTTGCCACCGTAACACCGTCTTTGGTGATATTGGGTGATCCAAAGGTTTTTTCGAGAATGACGTTCCTCCCCTTGGGTCCCAGGGTCACTTTCACCGCATTGGCAAGCGTATCTACGCCCTTTAACATCGATTCTCTGGCCTTCTGGCTATATTTGATCTCTTTCGCCATATCCGTATCTCCTCCTTAGAAAAAATTGAAATCACAACTCATGCGCGCATCCCCGGGATGCCTATTCGACTATGGCAATAATATCGTCTTCCCGCATGATCAGGTGCTCTTCGCCATCGATCTTAATGTCTGTGCCGGCGTATTTCCCGAAAAGGACCCTGTCGCCCACTTTCACCTCCAGGGGCTGGCGTTCCCCACTGTCAAGGACCTTCCCGTTCCCGACAGCCACCACTTTTCCCTCGATCGGCTTCTCCTTGGCCGTATCAGGAATGATAATGCCGCCCTTTGTCTTTGCTTCCTCTTCAACCCTCTTGACAATAACACGATCTTGTAATGGCCTGATCTTCATTTCAAACATCTCCTCCTCATTTATGAAATAGAATGATGGTTAAAACACTCCGCCCCACAGGAATCCCTGGAATGTTTCTTTTCAAACCTCTCCATCCCAATGAGGACTCATGCAGGGGTAAGGTCCATATCAATATTCTTAAAACCGGGAGGTATTAACCCTTTTAAAATTTAAAAGGGCATTGGTCTGGCCTGAATAGAATTTGATGAAAAATAACTACTGCACGGGAAATGTCAAGTGCAGTGGGGAAAAATGTTCAACAAATCGAGTTCGATAAGCCGCAGGTCTCCCGTGGGACCTCTCTTTTCGGTCCGCTAAATTCGATGCCGGTCTATTACAAGGATGCATTTCCCTGTTGAAAATGCCCACACGATGGGATACCTTACCACCCCATTCGGAATTCATGGGAAACATCCATCCCCGGTGCCGGGACCATGGGGAGAATATCATTCATGAACAGAAAAAGATACGGCAATATCCTGGACCAGATCGGCGGAACGCCCCTCGTTCCCCTGAGAAAGATCAACCCCTTTAAAGAGGTGGAAATCCTCGCAAAACTTGAGTCATTCAATCCCGGCGGATCGGTCAAGGACCGGGCCGCCCTGGGGATGATCGAGGATGCCGAAGAGAAGGGGGAACTGACTAAGGACAAGATAATCCTCGAGGCCACCAGTGGGAATACGGGTATCGGCCTCTCTCTGGTAGCCGCGGTCAAGGGATACAGGGTGCTCCTGGTCATGTCCGAGTCAGTGAGCGAGGAACGGAAAAAGATCCTCCGGGCCATGGGGGCCGAATTGAAATTCACACCCGCCCACCTCTCCACGGATGGGGCCATCGAGTACGTCTACAATCTCATGAGGGAGGAACCTGGCAAGTATTGGCTTGCAGACCAGTTCAACAACCCCTCGAACTGGATGGCCCACTACCGCTTCACCTCAATGGAAATCTGGGAACAGACCGGGAAGGCCCTCGACGCAGTGGTCGCCACCATCGGGACGACCGGCACCCTGATGGGCCTCTCAAGGCGGTTCAAGGAAATCGCCCCAAACGTCACCATCGTGGGAGTGGAACCATACCTGGGGCATAAGATCCAGGGTCTGAAAAACCTAAAGGAATCCTACCGCCCGGGAATCTTCGATAAAAACCGCGTTGACAAGATGATCCACATCAGTGATGAGGAGGCCTTTGATACGGCCCGGAGGCTTGCAAAGATGGAGGGAATCTTCGCGGGGATGAGTTCCGGGGCGGCGGTTGCAGGGGCCATCAGGATCGCCGGGGAAATAAAGAGGGGGCGAATCGTGGTCATTCTTCCGGATGGCGGCGAACGTTACCTGAGCACTTCCCTTTTCGCGGATGTCAAGAAATCAGGACTTTTTCTTTACAACACCTTTACCCGCAGGAAGGAGGAATTCGTTCCCATCGAGGAAAAGCGGGTCAGCATCTATTCCTGCGGCCCGACCCTATGCCAGCATATTCATGTCGCCCAATGCCGCCGCTTCCTTTTCGCCGACCTGCTCAGGCGCTACCTCGAGTTCAAGGGCTATGAGGTGACCCTGATCATGAACGTCACGGACTTAGACGACCGGACCATCGCCGGGGCGGAAAAAGCGGGTATGCCCTTGAAAGATTTTACAGAACAATACTACAGGGCGTTTCTCGAGGACCTCGATACCCTTCGGATCAAGAGGGCCACCCGGTACCTGAAGGCAAGCGAGCACGTGGAAGACATGATCCGCCTGACCCAGCGGCTCTTGGAAAAAGGGTACGCATACGAGAAATTCCGCTCCGTCTACTTCGACATTTCCCGTTTCAAGGACTACGGAAGGCTGTCCCGCATCAACCTGGAAAAGATCCGGGTGGGAAAGACGGTGGACCTGGAACAGTACGAGAAGGAAAATCCCCGGGACTTCACCCTCCTGAAACGATCCACCCTGAACGAGCTCAAGAGGGGCATCTTCTATCAAACCCGCTGGGGGAACGTGCGGCCCAGTTGGCACCTGGAATGTCCGGCCATGGCCATGAAATACCTCGGCGAAACCTATGACATCCATACCAGCGGCGTCGACCTCGTGTTTCCCCACCACGAAAACGATATTGCCATCTGCCGGGCCCTTACCGGGAAACTCCCGGCCAACTACTGGATCCACAACGAACTGGTCATGATCGACGGAAAAAAGCTTACCGGGACTCTGGAAGACAGCACTTACACCATCCGGAGCCTTATCCGGAAGGGTTACACCGGGAGAGAAATCCGTTACTGCCTTATCAGTCATCCTTACCGAAAACCTCTCTCCTTCACCTTTACTAAGCTGGATACGGCCAAGAACACCCTTTCTCATCTGGACAAATTCGTCCGCAAACTTCACCTCTGCCGCGAGGGGGCCCCTCATCCGGACATGGATCAACTGATCTATGACCTCAGGCAGGCCTTCACGGAATCAATGGACGACGATTTGAATATCTCCCGGGCTCTGGCGGCCTTATTCCAATTTACGGGGAAGATCAACCGAATCATGGACCGCAGCGGCCTCGCCCTGGAGGACAAAGGGAAAATCGAGGAAATCTTAATGACCCTTAACGGGGTCCTGGGATTTCTTGACCTGGAACACCCGCAGGAAGATCCGGAGGTGGAACGACTGATCAAGGAAAGGGAGGAGGCCCGCAAAAGGAAGGACTGGGCCACAGCGGACAGGATACGTGAAGAACTCAATGAGAGGGGTATAGAAGTGGTGGATACCCGAGCAGGGACCATCTGGCGGAAAATAAGGCCCTAATTTCCTGTGAATTTCATCAAGCAAAAAATGGGGAAGTAGGGATTCGAACTCCTCCCCGGATTCAGATGAACCTAAGCTGGCTTAATGCCGGGGCTTGACCGTTTAATGAATTAATGAATTGAAACAGTCCTTCGGCGATCCTCTGGATGCTTTCAAGACCGCCTATGGTGACGGCAACGTGAAAAAGGCCAAAGAACTGCTCGCTTCCAAGGGCTACAACGAGAAGAACAAGTTCACCTTCGACCTGTGGTACACCCCG
>JAFDEE010000092.1 GCA_019310525.1 Deltaproteobacteria bacterium
ATTTCTCACGACTGGAAGATCTCGTGGAAACTGTTTTTGATCAATTTAGATGCTGGCAAAAACCAAATCACCTACTTCAACGATTATGCGCAATTATTTAAGACGCTCTGTATAGGTTATTAGGTTAAACTTAATATAAAGGGGTTGCGCACATTTTTATGTAAAATACTTTACACTACTGTGCGTCTCTTATAAAAGTAAAACCATTGCATGCCAATCAGTTTACTGAAAGCAAGGCAGCAGCGAATCAAAGCACACTTGTTAAACCCAAAGGCACCCCGAAAATATTGATTTATTGAGATAATAAGAAGTCTGATAGAAAACAGTACGAGTTTTAAGCTAGATATCCTATCCGCCTTTTTTTGGAACTCGTAGGCCGCCATTATTCCATTATTAAATTCTCTGCGCATCAAATCACGGAGTCTTGCATTGACGCTCCTCTTTTGATGATGCCAAACTCTAGCATCGCCAACCCACAAAACCCTATGTCCACGACGATTCGCAGATAAACTTATCGCAACATCTCCAGATCCAAGAATGATTTTCCCCACTTGGTCTGGTTCCATCCCCCCGATTTCATGGAAGAAATCGCGTCGAATAAGGAGGTTTCCCCCATTAACTGCTTGCCCCTCGCTAAGCCAGAAACAACCCTTACCAAAATTTATTCTTCCCATTAGATACTCAAAAGGCGTAACCCAAGATGGAGGCGTATAGTCCCATCTTATTTCAATACCACCACCAGCTACAACAGGGCTATACAATTCAATGGCCGAACGATAGCGTTCAAGAAGCGATGGATGGGCTTCGCAGTCGTCATCGATAAAGACAATATAGCGACCACGAGCAACTTTGCTGCCAGCATTCCGTGCTTCGTGGGCACCAGGCTTAGGCTCATTAAGGCATGTAATATTGATTAATGAAGCATAAGCTTCTATAATATCAGTCACTCCAATCTCTGGAGAATTATTTACAACCACAACCTCAAAACTATGTCTGTCAATTGTTTGACAAGATAATGATTCCAACGCTCTTCGCAGGGAATTACGCCTTCTATATGTCGGAATAACTATGGAGAAAAGCAGATCCAACGCTCACCTTATTGTATTAGCTACACAACTGGTTTTTCAGAAATTCCGACTGTATATTACGAAAGTAAAGTGCCTTGCTTTTGATAGCCTTAGATATTTTATTGCTGTTACTAAGTAAATATTCAATAGAATTTATAATATCTGAGGCAGAGCTATTCGGCGATAACAACAAGTCCTCTTGCTGAATCGACGCCGCGAAATCAAGACATTTTGAACGGTAATTGCACAATAAAAATGGAACACCTGCACACGAGGCAAGTATTGCGCCGTGCAATCTCATTGAAATAATTAATGACACTCCTCGCAACGATTCAAAGAAACGATCAACGCTTGTATATATTTCAGATATTTCAGATTCTAAAAAACCAAAAGTCGATCTAAAATTATCTATATAACTATAATCTCCAGGGCCAAGCGCAAGGAAATCAATAACCCAGCCGTTTGCCCGAAGAACACTAAGAGGAGATGCAAGATTAGCAATAAACTTTTGATATATAATGTTTTCCTCGGTATCGAGCGGCGAAAGTAAATTAACCAATATTTTTTTGCCACCCTGAAAAAAATCACACTCCTTAGCATACCCAAGTGCGGGGTCACCAATTACCTTAGAATTAATATCATATTTAAAAAGGGTTTCTTGAGACAGAGGTCCTCTAACGGTTAATGGATTAATACGGTTCAGAAAACAAACAATCTCAGATAAGTCAGAATCAGGGGGTTCACAAAATCCACAACTTCCGACACCAGTGCCGAAACTCCATACTCTATCATTGCACCGAATTAATATTTTCAGATATTCTGCATTCATACTAGTGAACTGAGTACCACCGCCAATCATTATCGATGAATATCGCCTTAGCTGACGTTGAAGAAAATGGCCCAACAACTCCCTCCCGAGTGTGATAGGTATTATTCGCTTGTCTAATGCGTAACAATCACGCAAGACACTATAAACAGCCACATCTCCAAGGTTGTTTGATTTAACCTCGCCGAAGTACGCTACCATCTTCTGAGTATAAATAAAATTCAGCAATCCGAACAGTTATGCGGTCGAAGGCAGAATACACTGATTTGCCCGTGGATGAATGAGCTAGGCGGAGGTAGAATGCCGCCATGGAATACATAAAGAAGGCCGTGGATGAATGAGCTAGGCGGAGGTAGAATGCCGCCATGGAATACATAAAGAAGGCTCACAGTGTCTACTATCTTCGATACCATGTTGTTTTGGTATGTAAATACCGCCACCGGATCCTGAATCCTGGTATAGGCAGTTAAACCCGAAAACTTTTGGTCTATCTGGATAATGAATACTTTTAACTGATTTTGAACAGTCGAAAAAAAATTAATTCAACGATATGGCTCTTTATGAGAATCTGTTCTGACAAGCGGCAGTAATAAATTTAGACCGGGATATTCCACAGAGAAACATGCCCCTCCAAGACCTCTCCTTGAGCTTATCTTTGACCTGAGCGCGCCTTCCGCAGACGCTGCATGGCAACTTTCGCCTTGCCTTTGCCTCAATATCAATCCTCAGTTCACTGCCGGTGAGTTTATCCGAGACCAACCGATGATTCTTGATTCCGAGCGTAAAACGTACGATGCTTCCAATAAGCATGAGTCATCTTCCGTTTTCGGGTCTCTTGGTGAACACTCTAACTAAAGGATTTGGCTCATGATTCCAAGTTTATACAGGATTAACACAGCCCAGATTCTCATGGAGAGCCTTATTATCTATCCCTTGGACTTCCTTGCGCTATGACCGCCTGGCCAACCGCCCAAGAATGCTGAGAATAGTCTCGGTCCGACGCCCGATAGTATGGTCCGCCAGACAGCGTCTGCGGCCCCGCTCCGCTACTGCACGGCACCAGTTCTTATCGAGGAGCACATCGGTGAGGTCAGGCCGGTCGATGGATACGACTTCCCGGCCGGGGTCGAAACATTGGGAAATTTCCTTGGTTATCGTGGTCAGAACACATAGGTTCGCGGCAGAGTACTCGAAAATTCGGTGCGGGAGCGTCGAGGCGGGCCCCATGACGTTGATGCCTATGCGGGCCTTGCTCATTACGGAAAGCGCCTCCTTGCCCTCCAGGTGGCCGATGTCTCCTCCATGGCCTACAGTCAGGACGGACAAACCCATTTCCCTGATCCGCTTTATTTCGGTCCGTCGCAGCGGCGCATCGGGATGGCTAGCGATATTTCCGAAAAAGATTGCGTCATATTCGCTATTTCGATGGTCTGCCGGGCAGGTGTCGTGAAAGCCCGGATGGATGCTCGGCAGCATTACGCCGCCGGGAATGCCTAGTTTTGCCGCCTCATCAGCGATGCTCTCAGAAAGTGAAAAATAGGCGTGGAAATAGCGCCAATGTCGGCGCGTATTCTCCACGAACCGTGGATCGCTGAAGCCGAAGCCCACGAGCGTCTTGAGTTTGCCGAGCCGCTCCATATACTCTGGCTCAAAGGCGAGACAGGATGAGGCGAAAAAAATATGGGTATGATCGCCCTCTATGGCGAGCTGATAGAGCTTCCCTGGGGGCAGAGGGCGTGCGTCGGCTTCAAAGCGAACCTCCGGGTGGTACTCTTGGTAGTCGACGAAGTCGACGGGCACGGTCTCCAGCAATGACTCATACAGCGAGCGCTTCACGCCGTACATGTCCCAGGCATACCGGTCTGAAAGGTAGAGTATTTTCATCTCTTTTCTATCTCCACGTAAATGTCGTACGGATCGCCGAGGGGATTCAGGACATCCCAACGTTCATTTATCCACCTGCAAATCCGTCTTTTTTTGTCAGTGTTGATGGGAAGCATCAGCGCCAGTAGGAAATGCACGGTTCTGTTGAAAAGAGGCTTTGCCACATACTTGCAATCCCTACTTTCCAGCGCCGCAACAAGCCACTCCGGAGTGACCCGGGGTGTCTTGTCGTGCTGGTGTGAGTTGTAGACGAATTCCGTCTTAGCATCGTCGATTTCCCTGTTCTCCTCACCAAACGGAAAGATAAGATGAACGGTGTTTCTGGATACCCGTAGCATTTCGTCGAGAAAGGCCCCCCTGCGATCCAGTACAACATGCTCCAGAGTGTGCGTGGAGATGGCGGCGTCAAAGGTGTCGTTTTCAAAAGGCAGTTCGCTCGCATCGATGCCGTTGACTGCCGGGTTGGCCAGAGTCAGGGTCACCCCGGGCAGAAAAGGCTTGAAACTCCCGGTTCCGCCGCAGTCAATGACGTTTTCGTAGCCCAATTCCAAGAGCCTCTCGGCGAGAAAGGAGTGCTCCGAAAATTTACCGGGCCAGTACTCAAGGGCTTCAGCGAACTTAGCTGCCCGATCTGGCCTGGGAGCAAACGCTGATGATGCTGCCGCGAATTGCAGTATGTGATCTTTCATGCCTAGCCCTTGTTGAATTTACCCGTGTCTTCAACGTACTGGAACATACGGCGCATATTGCCTTCCAGCTGCTCTTTGGAAAGCCTATCCGTTTCTATGACGGACTCGATGGGGGACCGTTCTCTCTGTCCGTCTTTGCCTCTCCGCCATGTATAGAAGCTGTAATTTTTCAAATCCCTGTTGATAATCTTACAGTTGAACTTTTCCGGCGTCTCCCAGATGGGAGAACCGGGCATCGGCCGGAACTGGGTCAGGGAAACCATGTTGAACTCTATGGAATTGAGGAAATCTCTCGTTCTCTCCGGTGTATCGTGATACTCTCCCGGAGTGCCCGTCATGAGCAGCACCCGGACGTTAATTCCGGCGGCCGTGGCCCAATTTATGAGATTGCGGTTGTCCTCCACCGTATTATGCTTGTTGAGGAAGTCCAGGACTCGCTGGTCGCCGCTCTCAATCCCGGGGCTTATCTCGCGGCAGCCTGAGTCATACATGATCTTGAAATCATCATAGGTGGATAAACCAGCCCGCACCGAGCAGCGCCAGAACACGTTGAGCTTGGAAAGACCGTGGCAAAGCTTATGGAGCCGTTTGGTGTCCATGTTCAAGGTATCGTCGCAAAAACGGAACTGATTCACGCCAAAGCTACTCTGAACCATGCGGACTTCCTCCAGGATGCTCTCCACGGAGCGGAGTGACACGCGACCAAGCCACATTGGTTTGGATGCGCAGTAAGAGCAGTTGAATGGGCATCCACGGGACGTCATAATTGTCGTAGAGAGATTGTTTCCCGTATAGTTCTTGTCGTAAGCGAAGATGTTTCCCCCGATGCAGCTCATCAGATCCCGGGCGGGGAAGGGCAGTTCATCCAAGTCCCTGATGCGCTCTTTTTTGTAGAAGGGCTGGAGACGCCCTTCCTGAGTGTCCCGGACGATCTCCAGAATGGCTCGTTCTCCCTCGCCAATACAGTACGAATGGAAGACGGAAAGGTTGATTGTCTCAGGAGCGACCGTCGGATGCGGCCCTCCAATAATTAATTTTGCCTTGTCGTTTATCTTGGCCAGTTTCCTGGCCATCCGTTCGCATAGATCGTAGTCGACGCTAGTAGCGGTAAACCCATAAATGTCCGCGTCCATCGGAAGCGCCCCTAGGGCCTCCTCTTCGGTAAAGCCCGACAGGTTGTAAACTTCCACTTCGTGATTCGCATTGCGCAGAACCGAAGCTAGATAGAGCAGGCCCAGCGGAGCTTGGCTGTTGGGTTTGATCAGATAGGGATGGGGGGGATAGATCAATGTGACTTTCATAAAAGGGTTCCGGTTTGATTGCCACATAGGCTCTGCATGTCAAATGCATTTTTGTTGGATACGGGAACAGCGGCGCGGTGATCAACCTTCATTGAGTTTACCCGTGCTTTTTAGGTATTCTCGAAAGTCATCTGTCTCCCTGTTGAATTCTTCCAATGGCCTGTCTTTGATCTTGATGATGCTTTTAATCTTGTTTTCCCCGCGCGAACTGAAGAAATAGAAATTATAGTCGTCTAGATTCCTATTTAGGATCTCGATATTGTAATCGTCGGGATTTTGCCAAATATCGCTGCCGGGAATCGGGACAAAGCTCGTGCAGCAAATAATGGTATAAGGAACCCTACTCAGCCACCAAATGTTTTTTGGAACCGTTTTGGCGGTCTGTCCCGGCGTTCGGATCATGAAGAGGACTCGGGTCTTCAGTCCGATTTTGTGGCACACTTCCAAAGCATAGGCATTATCTTTCGGGGTCGTGCCCTTCTTAAGCATGTTTAGCACGTCCTCATCAAAGCTTTCCACGCCGAAAGAGACCTCTTTGCACCCTGCTTCGAACATGGCGCGGTAAAGCGTTTCATTCATAGGTTTGACCCTTGTGGAGATGCGCCAAGCCACGTCAAGGGGTCCGATGAGTTCGCAAAGCTTTAAAACCCGTTTCGGATCAGCGAGAAACATGTCGTCAGAGATACGGAACTGGCGAATGCCGAGTTCTTGTACTACGGATTTCATCTCTTGAAAAACGTTTTCCGGCTTTCTAAAGCGCACCTTATTATTGGTGAGAAAGGGGGAACTGCAAAACGAGCAGTGAAACGGGCATCCCCTACTTGTGGTCAATACCGTACTTTTGTCTCCTTTGTATTTGAAGTTGTAGGCGAAAATATTGCCACCCTGATTGTCTCCGAGCAGATGGCGGGCGGGGAAAGGCAGGCTGTCGAGGTCCTCTACCGGAGGCAGCGTATACGTTTTTTTCAGCATCCCTTTCGCATAATCTTCAAGCATTAGGAAGATGGCCTCTTCCCCGTCACCTTTACAGATAGAATCGATGACCCCCCAATCCACGAATTCGTCGCTGAAGGTTCCGGGGCCGCCAAGCACGACTGCACACTTTTCGTATTTCTCCTTGATGAGGTGTGCAAATCGGTTGGCTTGTTTGAGCTCCAGGCTTGTTACAGTGATGCCGTAAAGGTCGGCGCGGGGGAGATCCTCCAGGGCCTGCCATGTATTAAACGTGCTATAGTTTCGCACTTGGACATCGACACCTGCCTGCTCCAAGAGTGCAGCAAGATACAAAATGCCGATGGGCGCTTGCGCATCAGGCTGTTTTAAGTATGGATGCGGTAGATAGATTAAAAGGATTTTCAGATGCCGGATGGCCTTCAGTCGCTCTTCATTGAGAATGATGGAATTCATCCTAACCTTTCACGGTTGCGGTAGAGAGACTTTTGAACGTGCGATTCATACACATCGTTTCACTTTTGACGATTTAAGATCAAGGTAATAGTGAACTTACCCCCATTGTCCAGACAAGACATTGGGTGTATTTAGTGGCCTTTCAAATCAGATACTTTCTACTTTAATTGGAGAATTTTTTTGCATATGTGACTCTATATGGCGAACATGTGAATACAGGCCAGTGAGTAATCCGTCACAAATAATATCTGTGTGTTTTGTTCTCTAAAGATTGCAAGATCAAAAGGAAGTGTTTTATGAATGCCAAATATACTGGAAATATTTGCACTAAAGATTATTTGTCCATTCGATGATACCTTCAGTATATGCATCCCAGCACTTAAAAAAAAGCCATCATGGAAGTCTACAAGCCAACGGAGAGGGTATGGGATTCCACTGAAACCGATAGGCCTGAAAAGTCTTTGACTGGCATCAAAGATAAATAGGTCGCATTGTGTCAGGTCACATACATACAATTGATTATCCAGGAATCCGAAAAAATTGGGGGTCTGAAGAACACCTATCGGCAGGATGTCCAGAGAATCATGAGGGTTATATCTATTAAATGAAACTAGCATTCTTTGTCGAAAAGATGCATTTACAAGAAGTAAATAGAATCGATCACCATTTAGATAACCAAAAACCGGATAGATGGAGACAAACTTGTCACCCAGAATTTCTTGTAGCCTGATTTCACCAACTACACTGTCAGTTGAATCCACAGCCAAAAGCCGACTATTACCGAAGTCGCAAATCCAAAGGTTACCTTCAGTATCTTTAAAAAGTCCCCGTGAATTTTTTACTTCTACTAAAAGAGGACCAAGGTATTCCCCCTGAACATTAAACTTATGGATTTTATTCTCCATATTGTCAGACACAAACAGGGTATCGTCATAATCATCGGCTACTATGGCAATCGGCCCTTTTAAAACATCTTGTCCGAAGCTTCCCATATATTTGAACCGATATTTATTGTTTAAATCCACAGCCCGACTTTTTGTTGCATGGGGTATATTTATTGTCTCTAATAGCATTGAGTGAACATATTCATTATCTGGATTGACCCTCAGCACCTCTTCCCATGAATCCAGTGCTTCCTTTATTCTGCCCCGGCTAAATAGCCAGTTACCCTTCTCAAAATTGAATGGAATTAATCTTTCTTTCATTCCAAAAAAGGCATAGTTGTTTAGATTCCGGATTACCTTGTCTGTTGCAGACTTAAGTTGATTATAGGTTGCAGTGTCATTAGAGCTATAAGAATGACCGAGGATGTCTGATATGATCTTCAGGTCTTCGCGTTTAGCGGCAAGGCTTCTTTGAATTTTTCGATAGTCGTCTTCAATCACCCTGAAAAGTGACCCCATGTCATCATGGTTCGCTGACTGATCAATATTGATCGACTCGATTTTTCTTAGCAACTCAGTAAATTCTTTCTTATGCCTTTCTATCATAGGTGACATTGCTTATGGGAATTGCAACCTGTCAACAACTTTTGGACACTCACTATCAAAATTACTGTAGTTTCTTCCTTGCTCTTAATGTCTCCGCAGGGGGATTGATCATCAATACTGCCCCTGGTAAAGCAGGAGGCGATGATCCCTTATAAACCGTTCAGTATGAGCCTCAAAAGCAACCTCAAGTACCTTCTTCCCGGATTCAATCATATCCCTTGCAAGCCCATAGCCTCTTTTCTCGCTTTTGTATCTTCTTTCCGCATTAATTTATCACAGAGCAAATGTCACAACATTATAGGCAGAGAAGGAGTTGATTAGCGGTATAAAATCAACGTTAAATCGATGTAATACCATTTGCTCTTGTGATAGCCTTGTATCTTAATAGATCAAATTCAGATTTTATTTGAATTGAATTGGAGTCTTCCATAACGAAACCATCAGCATTTCCATTTAAAAGCTCCTGACCAAAAAACGGAATTATACTTCTCTTCATAATAAAAAATGTTCCGTCCGGCTCGAACACGTCGGGAAAGTCCTGCCGGCCCATTATCTCTTTTCCTGTTTTGATATTAATTTTTTGGTCAGATCCGGTCCACAATCTCTCGTCAGGGGGAAAAGGTTCGCACAAATCATATGTATCATCTTCTGCTACCTTGAGAAGAGAATAAATTATTCCGCAAATATATTTGTCTTCATACTGGAGGGAGATCGGTTTGGAGAAATCGTCGATCTCAACCTCTATTATCCCTTCCTCTAGTGGGCCGGATAGTCCGACAGGGAAAGCTTTCAGTACATAAGAATATGAAGAGTGATCTTCTGAATTAAAGGTCAAAAAATATCTGCGCCTTTTAATATCTTTGAACAATAAGGAAGAAATGTTATTAAAATCGTCAGAGAATGCTGCTCCAACTAAATGAAGATTATTATCAACACTGCTTACTTCACTACATAACTTTTCATATTTGTTAAAAGGGAAAAGGACTTTTGCTTTTTTGGGGGTGTCGTATATCCACAAAGGTCCCAATTTTTCATCTAAGCTACAATGAGAAATTTGGTCAAAGGGGAGATATTGTATTTTCAATCCGTCATAAATCCGAGCATAAAAAGGAGAATAACTTTTTTGTTGAACACCTCTTGCTTCCCAATCAAAATAAAAGGGTTTCGTGATTTTATAGCACAAATTAGACTGATTAAAAAAATTACATTGATGAGGAATATCCTTGGTGATGAGATGATTGTTAAGAACTTGAAGATATGGAGAAATTGCATCCTCATTATCGAATATATGGATAAAGCCGACATCCACGATTTGGTAATAGGCATTAAGTTGAACTGGATGATCGACTGATTTTTTAATACTTATCAGGGCTGGAATCTTCGAAAGTTTGAATTTGTTGATAGCGTCATCGATCAAATCAGGTGTTATCAGGGGATTTCTGAAATTCAGAACCATCAAATTCTCAAAATCTATTTTTAGGATTTCTCTTAGATATCTTACTGAAGCAAAACTGCCAGGTGGAAGGAGTTTAGAGTCTTCAGTATCAGGTTCAATGTCAATAATGTAGGAATCTATGTTGAGCGATTTTGACAAATTATGTATCAAATTATCATTGGTAAAAAGAATCAATTTTTTTATTGCATGAGCCTTTGCCGTAGAGTTGATGAATCTCAGTATTAATGCTTCGCCCTCGGCTCCATGCCATAGCTCGTGATCATTTTCAAAAAAAATAGGAATTATCGCAATCATCAGTCTATTCTAATTCGAAATCAAAAAGACCTTGTTTAATTACTTCTTCAGCTAGAACGAAATCCGCCAGTGAATCAATATCAATAAGACTTACAGGGTCTTTAATTACATGAAGGTAAGGTCTGTCAAAGAAACCAAAAATAGACCCGAGGAAGAGTCCGTATTGTCTGAAAAACGATTTCTTGGGTGCCGCTCCATTGAAAGATCTGAAATTCAACAAAGGAGCAATACATTCGGCTCCATTTTTTGAAAAAATACTTAAATTTGTGTGAGTAATTAATTTAACGGTATTAACCGGGCTGTACCCTTCAAGTCCTTTACTCACAAGAAAATCCACAAGCTTTGGAGTTCTGAACGGGTGGGTCGGGTAAAGAGTCACCAATACATTGGGGGAATAGCCACCATCTCGCAACTTATTAACAGTAAAATTGATTCCATCACCAACACTTGAACGATCCTGAGCCATTTCTTTCGGTCTCAAAAACGGGACCTCGGCCCCAAAGCTTTCAGAGATTTCCGCGATCTCTTCATCTTCCGTGGACACCACCACACGGTCTATCAATTTAGCCCTTAGTGCGACTTCAATTGAATAAGCTATAAGAGGCTTGCCGCAAAGGTCCCGGATATTCTTTCTTGGAAGCCCTTTAGAGCCTCCACGCGCTGGGATGATGGCAAGAACTTCGGGTTTATGCCCATGTCCTTTCAGGGGATGGTTGATATCGGCATCATTCATAGCGTTTGATAGATAGCCATGAGTAAAGAGATGACCTTTTGCTCCGTCCAGCAACCTTCCATGAAAAGGCGGCTTGATCGGCCGATCTGATCCCGCAACTCGGCATCCACCACGAGTTCGGTCAATCGGTCTTCCAGTTCCTCCCGGTTCCTCGCAATCACCCAGGGGAGGGTATCGGACCCCGTGAATTCCCTGATGCAGCGGATGTTCCAATCATCCAACCCTGCAATCACCGGTTTACCCTGGCTGAGGGACTCCAGGGAGGCGATCCCGAACCACCCGCGCATGTGGTCAAAGACCACGTGGCAAGCACGTTTGATTCGGAGACATTCTTTGTACGGAAGAAGCTCGATGATGATTGGTTCGATCCGGCCGGGGAATTTCTTTTTGAGATTATCAATGGCCTCTTTGAATTCCCTTGTGTGCTTGTGGTATTTCCTGGTCGGGGATTGGCAGATCCTCACCGAGGTGGAGGGAAGGGAATCATCGTATCGAGGAAGGAAAAGCGGATCGTTCAGGGGTACGAGGTTGGGAACCCAGGTGGCATTCTCTGCCACCTTGAGAAGGTCGGGGGTGCTCACGATGACCCTGCGGCCCAGTTTTCTGTACTTCTCATTGTAGACCTGAGCATTGATGATAAAGTCCGGGTGTCCGTGATGGTGATGGAGAATCCGTTTTCCCTTAATATAGTCCCTGATCACCAGTGGGCCGAGGTGGGAGTTCTCGTCCCTCAGCACATGGAAATGTATGATGTCTGCCTCTTTCAAGAGTTGCTCCACCTCGCCGAAATCGTCATCACGGATATCCGGGAGGTGAATGTCCTTGTCATAGTCGAACCCGTATTTTTCCGCGGTCGTGATCAACCGGCAGCGGTGATCGGTATAGCGGTTGATGGCGTGGGTGAAGGCGATTCCCATGCCGGCCGGGTCATTGTCGGTGATCATGAGGATATTCATTTAAATGGCCTCTTTTCAAAGGTCTCAGGTCTCCTAAGATGCGGGCACAGCTCCGCCCCTTGGATTACATGGGGAAAAGGCTATAACTCCCTGAAAAAAGATTACATATTGGTACTAAAGGGTTTTTGTTCTTCGGGATATCCGTCGTTAGATGCTTCCGGGTCCTGTAAAAATCGATAATTGTCCATTCAGTGAATGGTTAATATCTGAATCGACCTCTTTCGATAAAAACTTTACTCCCTGGTCGAAGACGGGCGGCCGCCTTTAATAAAGCCGGCTACCTGCATCTTCTCAGCCTGGTCCTGGCGATTTTTTCGGATTCAAAAACCCTCTTTACCCCGTCACCCAGTGCCTTTTCGATCTCCCGGATATCCCTGACAAGGCGCTCGAGGTCCCAGGGCTCAAGGGAGGCTGATTGGTCGCTTCCCCAGAAGCTGCGATCCAGGGTGATATGTCTTTCTACGAAACAGGCGCCCAGGGAGACCGCTGCAATGGATGGGATCAGGCCCAGTTCGTGGCCGGAGTATCCCACAGGGCAACCGAATTCCTCTTTTAAGGACAGGATGGTGCGGAGGTTGAGTTCTTCAATGCTGCAGGCATAGGTGCTCGTACAGTGGGCTATGAGGAGTCGGTCCCGATCGAGCAAGGAGACGGCGTGTCGGATTTCCTCCATGGTGGACATTCCAGTGGAAAGTATGACGGGCCGTCCTGTTTTGTTGATTTTTTTTAAAAGACTGTCGTCGGTGAGGGCGGCGGAGCAGACCTTGTGGCAAACCGGGTCGAACTCCTCCATGAAGTCCACGGAGGGCTCATCCCAGCAAGAGGCGAACCAGGCTATATTTTTTGACTTGCAGTACCGATCGATCTCCTGATATTCCTCCTTCCCGAATTCGATTCGTTCGCGATACTCAAGGTAGGTCATCAAGCCCCAAGGGGTGTTACGGGTCACCTCCCTCTGATCGGGAGGAACGCAAAGGGAAGGCGTTCGTTTTTGGAATTTGACAGCGTTACATCCTGCCCGCACGGCCGTATCAATGAGTTTCTTGGCCATTTCGAGGTCGCCGTTATGATTGATTCCTATCTCAGCGATGATGAAGACCGGGTGATCAGGACCTACCTCATGCCGGCCGATTTGAAGGGTATTGACTTTTGGGTCGCTTTTGAGCAAGGGTCAGAAGTTCCTTTCATGCTTTGAGACCTTTGAAAAACGCCCCCTTTTGCCCAATTGCGGCGTCAGGCTCAAATTTCAATCCTCAAAATACTAAATGTATTCCTGCGGTTGAAATTTTCGCCTTCCTTGAACTTGTTTATCAGGCTGTTGAAAGACTGCTGCGCTCGCTATGTTTTTCAACAGCCTGTTAAGCCCTCGGGTGGAAAAGACCGATATTCTAGAGGTCTGAAAGCCGGATGATCCTGAAAGTATCCCCGGCGATCTCCTTTATCTGCTGATAGATTTCTTGCTGCTTACCGAAAGAGGTGATCACCAAAGCGTCGGCATCCAACTCTTTCAAAACCTCAGGGGCCTGGATTGTTAAACCGTTGAAGGCCCGGCCCTGTTTTTCGGGATCGCTGTCCACAACCGCCACCACCTTAATGCCTGTTCCCTTGGTGGCGGCATGAACGACTTCGGCTGTTTCAGCGGCCCCGAAGAGCCCGATGGTCTTGATCCCCTCATTTGCAAGGTTGTCAAGCCTCTCGCCGACTTCATGCTTGGCGGCGGTATAAAGGCGGATGATTTCGGCTGAATAGTCGAGGAGGAGGGAGATCAATTCCTTCCGGCCCCGTGGGGTGAGGTGGTAACTCTGGGTACGGTTCGTTTTGCCCGAAACTTTCAGCAGGCCCTCGGCTTGGAACTCCTTGACGTAGTTGTTTACCATTGAACTGCTGAGATGGGTAAGCTCACCGATCCGGTGCTGACTGATACGGGGGGAATCATGCACGGAGAGGAGGACCGAGAGGCGTCTGAATTTTTTGGTCGGAGTTAAAAACTGGGAATAAAACGGCTTGATCATTTCCTCTTCTCCGTACGGCGGACTTGTATAATCATTCACTGAATGGACAGTCAGCAATTGTTGTGCCAAAAGACGATAATTCCATCAATACAGATAGTTATGTCATATTTCCTACTTGGGGATTCTTACGTGGCAAGGAAAAAAGTGTCAATATTCCGGCATTTTCTTCCCAGGGTGTGGGAGTGTGCCCGGCAACGGAAGATATAACGAGTGGGCATCCGTAAACAGTTCCTTTCCCCAATCGTTGCTCCTGTCCGGCTTCCACGCATGCAGACAGTTCACAGGGGTGAATTTTCTAAATAGTGTCCATCCATAAATGCCCCTTTTCCCCAATCTCTGCGTCAGGCTCAGATTTTAATCCTCGAAATACTTCAATGTATTCCTGCGGTTAAAATCTTCGCCTTCCTTGACCTTGAACAAAATTGCCTATTTATAATAAATGAATGGTTTGTGTTATACAGTACCGCCGCTATAATGTAAAGGGCGATTGCCTGATGATGGGAATACCTGCCTGCCGCGTTTTCGCTCAAAACAGGCATGCCGATTGCAAAGAAAGATAGAATTTTTCGGAAATATCATTATAATGAGGTATACCGATTTCCTGAAGAACGGACTCCCTTAAAAGTGAACTGAGGGTCCTCTTTCCTCAAGCCTTGGGAAAGGGCGGCGACTTCAGTATTATGTCTTTAATGCCCCAATCTGGGAATGGGAGAAAACCCCTTGCCTTCGGGCGAAGACTTTAGTTCGATCATTTTTATAATTAGGGTTCAAGGATCCAAGGGGTCCAGGGTTCGAGTGAGAAATCGGGATTTAAGGAAAGATGATTTTCACTTGACCCCTCGACCCCTTGGCCCTTCGAACCCTTAAACCCTCAAACCATTCCGAACCAGAATGGTCGTTGACGTAGGAGGTCAAACTTTTGAGCCCATTTTATAAGAACCTTGCGCTTTGGCTGGTGATCATGCTGATGATGGTGATGCTGTTCCAGATCTTCAAGCAGCCGGAGGGTGGCAAGGTATCCGTTAGTTACAGTGAATTCCTCAACATGGTGGAAAACGATAATGTTCTCCAGGTCACCATCCAGGGTGATCATATTGCCGGAACCACGGTACAGGGAGGCGCTTTCAAGACCTATGTGCCGAAGGACCCCGAACTGATCGGGCTGCTCAGAAGCAAGAACGTAAAAATCAATGTCAAGCCGGAGGAGGATTCCTCCTGGTTCCAGGTGCTTCTCTCGTGGGTCCCCATGCTCTTGCTCATCGGAGTCTGGGTCTTTTTCATGCGTCAGATGCAGGTGGGGGGAGGCAAGGCCCTGTCCTTTGGAAAGAGCAGGGCGAGGCTCATGACGGATGCACATGAGAAGGTCACCTTTGACGACGTGGCCGGCATAGAAGAGGCGAAGGAGGAACTTCACGAAATCATCGAATTCCTCCGTGATCCTAAGAAGTTCACCCGTCTGGGCGGGCGAATTCCCAAGGGGGTCTTGCTGGTAGGCTCCCCAGGGACGGGAAAGACCCTTTTGGCCAGGGCCATAGCTGGTGAGGCCGGGGTTCCCTTTTTCAGTATCAGCGGATCCGATTTCGTAGAGATGTTCGTGGGTGTTGGGGCATCAAGGGTCAGGGACCTTTTTGTCCAGGGGAAAAAGAATGCCCCTTGTATCATTTTCATTGATGAGATTGACGCCGTGGGTCGCCACCGGGGAGCGGGGCTTGGCGGAGGGCATGATGAACGGGAGCAGACCCTGAATCAGCTACTGGTGGAGATGGACGGCTTTGAGTCCAATGAGGGGGTGATCCTGATCTCCGCCACAAACAGGCCGGACGTCCTGGATCCGGCCCTTCTGCGCCCGGGGCGCTTCGACCGGCAGGTCGTGGTTCCCGTTCCGGACGTCAAGGGCCGGGAAGGGATCCTCAGGGTCCACGTGAAGAAGACCATCCTTGGAGATGACGTAGATATCCGCACCCTTGCCAGGGGGACACCGGGCTTCACCGGTGCGGACCTCGAGAACATGGTGAACGAGGCGGCCCTCATGGCCGCCCGCCGCGGCAAGGACAGAGTCGAGATGGCCGATTTGGAGGACGCAAAGGACAAGGTCATGATGGGGGCGGAGCGGAAGAGCATGATTATCAGCGACGAAGAGAAGAAGGCCACCGCCTACCATGAGGCAGGGCATACCCTTGTGGCGAAATTGCTCCCGGGAGCCGATCCCATCCATAAGGTCACCATCATTCCCCGCGGCCGCGCCCTGGGCCTGACCCAGCAATTGCCCCTGGATGAGAGGCATACCTACCCCAAGGATTACCTCTTGAACAATATTTGCATACTGATGGGAGGCCGGGCCGCAGAGGAGATCGTGCTCAATGTCCAGACTACGGGGGCGGGGAACGATATCGAGCGGGCCTCGGACCTGGCCAGGAAGATGGTTTGTGAATACGGGATGAGTGAAAACCTGGGGCCCCTGACCTTCGGCAAGAAGGAAGAGCAAATCTTCCTGGGAAGAGAGATCTCTCAGCACAGGGATTACAGTGAACTGACCGCTCAGAAGATCGACGAGGAGGTCAAGAACATAGTCACAGGGGCTTATGAAAAAACATCCGGGCTGATCAAAGACAATATCGAAACATTGAATCGGATTGCCGAGGCCTTGCTTGAAAAGGAGACCCTTACCAGCAGCGACGTGGATGAGATCATCTCGCAAGGCTCGGTAAAGGAAGGAGAGGAATCGGAGGCAAAGGAAAGTTGAAAGACACTGAAGAGTACGGGCCGTGTCTGCAATGGGGAAGCCATCGCATGGACCTGGGGCGGAAGACCCATGTCATGGGCGTCTTGAACGTGACTCCCGACTCCTTTTCTGACGGGGGTCTTTTTTTTAACCGGGACAGGGCCATTGAACATGCCCTGGAAATGGTCCGGGACGGGGCCGACATCATCGATGTGGGGGGAGAATCAACGAGGCCATACGCTGAGGCGGTATCTCTTCAGGAGGAACTGGATCGGGTGGTTCCTGTCATCGAGCGGCTCCGCGAAGTGATCAATGTGCCCATCAGCATCGATACCTTCAAGGCCGAGGTGGCACGGAAGGCCCTGGAGGCGGGGGCTTCCATGATCAACGACATCAGTGCCCTCCGGTTTGATCCCGAAATGGTTTCTATCGCCGCCAGGTTCCAGGTCCCCGTCATCCTCATGCACATGCAGGGGGAACCCCGAAACATGCAAGACAACCCGACTTATGGGGATCTGGTGGAAGAGATCCTGGCCTTCCTCCGGGATGCCGTGGAGCGGGCGGTTCAGGGCGGCGTCCGCAGGGATCGAATCATCCTGGATCCAGGGATCGGTTTCGGGAAGACTTTTGACCACAACCTGATTCTCCTGAGGGATCTGGAGCGGTTTCGCTCCCTGGGGCTTCCCCTCCTCGTAGGGACCTCCAACAAGGCTTTTATCGGACATATCCTCAAAAGGGAACCCCATGAGAGGACCACGGGGACCATGGCCACCGTAGCAGCCGCGGTCCTGAACGGGGCCCACATAGTCAGGGTCCATGCCGTAAAGGAGGCGGTTGAAACGGTGCGCATCATCGACGCGATCAAGCGGGGGCGTGCCGATTAGGGCGGCGGACTCCCGGCCGTCACTATTTGAGGGATTTGCTCGAAACGCCACCTTAATGATGCAAGAGGTCGAAGCGTGCTATTCTGTATCGACGTAGGGAATACGAACATTGTCTGGGGGATCACCGACGGGGACCATATCCTGAACCACTGGAGAATCCGGACTGAAAGGGACATCACGGCCGATGAACTGGGTATCCTGATCCATAACCTGTTCAGGAACTCCGGCCACCGGCTGGAAGAGGTTTCCGACATAATCATCTCCTGCGTGGTCCCGCCTCTCCTGAACACCTTGGAGGAATTTTGCAGCAGGTATTTCAAGGTGGCGCCCTTGATCGTGGGACCGGAGACGGACACCGGAATGCCTATCCTCTACGATAATCCCAGGGAAGTCGGGGCGGACCGCATCGTCAATGCAGTGGCCGCTTACGAGAAATACAAGAATGCCCTGGTCATCGTTGACTTCGGCACCGCCACCACCTTTGACTGTGTTTCACCTGAGGGGGCCTATATCGGGGGCGCCATCGCCCCTGGGGTGATCATCTCCTGCGAGGCCCTTTTCCAGAAGGCATCCAAGTTGCCCCGGGTGGAGATTTTCGTTCGGCCAAAGGAAGTAATCGCCAAGGATACCATCAGCAGCATGAACGTGGGCATTGTTTACGGGTATGCTGGGCTGGTGGATGGCATTGTCGGTCGGATCAAAAGAGAGATGGCCTCGAATCCGACGGTGCTGGCGACCGGGGGACTGGCTCCTTTGATTTGCGAGGTATCGGAAACCATCGATCGGGTGGAAGAGTATCTTACCCTGGAAGGTCTCATGTCCATTTTCAAGAGGAACCGGTGACACTCAAGGCCCAAGGCCTGAATACAGGAGATGGAATCGGTGTAATGGCACCCGCCGGGCCGGTCTTTCCCGAGGCGGTCCGTAAAGGGATGGAACTCCTCGAATCAAGAGGCTTCAGGGTCCATCCTGCCCCCCACCTCTTCGATCGTAAGGGGTATCTGGCCGGAGAAGACGATGTGCGAGCCAGGGATCTTCTGGACCTGTTTGAAGATCCTTCAGTGAAGGCCATTCTTTGCGCCAGGGGCGGTTATGGGACCCTGAGGATCCTGGACAAGATCGATTACGGCCTCATCTCCCGGAATCCCAAGATCCTTGTTGGTTACAGCGACATAACGGCCCTTCTTCTCGCCCTTTATGAAAAAACCGGATTGGTTACCTTCCACGGGCCCATGGTGACGGACCTGGGCCGAAAGGCCGCCCGGAACCTGGATGGCCTGCTCTCACTCCTCTCATCACATGAATCTTTTCCCCCGGTCCGTCTGAAGGGCCCTGTTATCAGGCCGGGAAAGACCAAGGGGGTGCTCCTGGGAGGGAACCTGGCCCTCTTGTGCCACATGGTGGGAACGCCCTTCATGCCGACATTGGATGGCGCCGTTCTCTTTTTGGAAGAAACAGGGGAGGCCCCGTATCGGATTGATCGCATGATCACCCAGTTGAAGTTGGGGGGCTACCTGGAAGGCCTTTCCGGGCTGCTCCTGGGTGAGTTTTCAAACTGTGGGAGCGCCGAGACCCTCTTTGGAATCTTCAGGGATACCTTTTCAGACCACCGGATCCCCATTATCGCCGGATTGCCCGTGGGACACGGGCTTGAGAACATCCTTCTTCCCGTGGGGATCGAGGTTGCCCTTGATACGGAAAAAAAGACCCTGCGTCTCCTTGAGTCCGGGATTCTTAGTTGATACGGAAACCCCTGGGGAGAGACACCGGGGAGGGATCGGACCTCCTTTTTTTGACGGATTCGCTCCCTCGATCCGGTCGCCGTGGCTCCGGCATCCTTTTGAGACGTAATGGCCCATGCATCTTTTTTCCAGATGCCTTTGAGACCATTGGGAGGAGGGTTGAAATCGCTTTTTGTGTTGTAAAACCCGGGGGATGATGATAATGGAACAGGCACCTTACCCGTAACGGGAACCAGGGGATCTTCCCCTGGCCCATCGGCCGGCAGAAATCATCCCCGCCGCGCCACTCTGCTCACGAATACCCGTGTATCGGCCGAATCGGGCCTAGAAAGGCAGTTTGCGGCAATCCCATGGATTTCGTCAGATCGCTCGGTTCCGAAACGCTCAATCTCGTCCACAGGCTGGGGCGCATGGGTATTTTCCTGGTCAAAGGATTTTTTTTCTCCCTCACCCCCCCCTTGAAAATTTCCCTTGTTTTGAAGCAGATCCGTTTCATCGGATTCCAATCCCTATCGGTCATTTTCCTTACCGGAGCCTTCACCGGCATGGTACTTGCCTTCCAGGGATACAACACCCTCAGCCGGTTCGGTTCGGAAGCCTTTCTTGGCCCTATGGTGGGGCTCTCACTCATCAAAGAAATGGGTCCGGTCATCTCCGCCCTGATGGTTACGGGCAGGGCCGGATCGTCGGTGACGGCCGAAATCGGAATCATGAGGATCAGCGAACAGATCGACGCCCTGAAACTCATGGGCCTAAACCCTTACCGGTACCTCATCGTTCCTAATTTCATCGCCGCCCTGGTGTCTGTCCCCCTGCTTGCGGCCATCTTCGATGTGGTGGGCATCTTCGGGGGCTACCTCATCGGGGTCCGGTTGCTTGGCGTGGGTTCAGGGGTCTACTTCGGGGAAATGATCAGCTATATGGAGATGAAGGATATCATTGAGGGGATGTTCAAGTCCCTGAATTTCGGAATAATCATCAGCTGGGTTTGCTGTTTCAAGGGGTACTACACGGGCGTTTACACGGGATTCGGGGCGGAAGGGGTCAGCAAGGCCACCACCCAGGCCGTTGTGCTATCGTCGGTGTTGATCCTGGTGTGGGACTATTTCATGACATCCACCCTTTTTTGAGTATGGACATGATCAAGGTTGAAAACCTCCACAAGTCCTTTGGAAAGACCCCGGTTCTAAGGGGTGTCTCCTTCGAAGTCCCGGTTGGGAAGATCCTCGCCTTGATCGGAAGGAGCGGATCGGGCAAGAGCGTACTCCTCAAGCACATTGCCGGATTGTTGAAGCCTGACGAGGGGAGGATCCTTGTGGACGGGAAAGACCTGGGGGATCTTAAAGGAAAGCAACTCCTGGACATGAGGAACCGGTTCGGATTTCTTTTTCAGGGAGGGGCCCTGTTTGATTCCATGACCATTTTCGACAACGTGGCTTTCTCCTTGAGGGAGAAAACAAGGTTAAGGAAGGAAGAGATCAGGAAAAAGGCCCTTTACGAGTTGGAGCAGGTGGGGTTGGTCGGATCCGGGGGCAAGTATCCCTCTCAGGTCAGCGGGGGGATGGTCAAGCGGGCGGCCCTGGCCCGCTCCCTGGTGCAAGAGCCTGAAATCATGTTGTTCGATGAGCCCACCACGGGCCTGGACCCCCTGACCGGGGAGTCTATTCTCACCTTGATCCATTCCTGCCACAAACGGATCGGTTTCACAGGGGTGATCGTGACTCATGAAATACCCAAGATTTTCGCAATCGTTGACAGGGTGGCCTTGCTCCACGAAGGGAGGATCCATTTCCATGGCACCCCGGAAGAGATGATCTCTTCCCGGGACGTCCTGGTCCAAAATTTCATCACCGGGGGCACGGAGGGGCCGATCCACGCCTACCTCCGGGATTTGCTCCCGACCCGGAAGATACTGCAAGGGAATTAGTGTCCAAGGGTAAGAGAAGGGGTGAAGAGGAAAGATGCGGAAGCTTGATATCGAGTTGTCGGTTGGGCTTTTTATCATCGCAGGACTCATCTGTCTGGGATATCTTTCCATCAAGCTTGGAAGGATGGAGGTCCTGGGGGGGAAGGGATACGAGATCTATGCCCGGTTCACCAATACCGGCGGATTGAAGGTCGGGGCTTCCGTCGCCATTGCGGGGGTGGAGGTCGGAAGGGTGAAGAGTATCACCCTTGAGGATTACCAGGCCCGTATCGTCATGAACCTCGACGAGAGCATCAAGATCCAGGAAGACGCCATCGCCTCAATCAAGACCCGGGGGCTTATCGGGGAGAAGTACGTGGAAATTACGCCGGGAGGGTCCGATCAGATCATCGAGCCTGGAGGGCGAATACGGGAGACACAACCCGCCGTGGATTTCGAGGAACTTATCTCCAATTTCGTATTTGGAAAAATTTGATTGAAAAGGATGGAGGTGCCCCCCCCTCACCGTAAATTGAAAGGTCAAGGCTTTCATATCCAAGCAGCTGATCCCGGTGCCTGCGTTTTTCAATCGTCGCCGGCTCTGTCTAGCCCCTGTTCCTGTTCTGCTGAAAAGAAGACGGGAAAAGAACCGTAATCGTCTCCAAGGAGGAACTGATTCAATGAGAGCCCTGGTAATCATCCTGTCGAGCCTTTTTGCCGCTGGTCTTGCGGCAGGACCCGCCGATGCCGGTGTCCCCACTGAAAAAATCAAGGAGACCACGAGGGAAATCCTCAGCATTGTAACGAACCCGGCCATGAAGGATCCTTCCATGAAGGAGGAAAGGAGGAAGTGTATCCGACAGGTCGTGGACAAGCGCTTTGATTGGCGTGAAATGGCCAGGAGGGCCTTGGCCAGACACTGGGCGGCAAGGAGCGAGGAAGAGAGGGGACAATTCATCAAACTCTTCTCCAACCTGATCGAAAAGACCTACCTTGAAAAGGTGGAAGGCTATTCGGGGGAAGAGGTCAGGTACGTGGGTGAACGGATCGATGGCAGGTTCAGCGAGGTTCGGGTGAAAATCCTGACAAAAAAGTCTGAAGAAATCGATGTCACCTACCGATTGAAAGAGAAGGACGGGGATTGGCTGGTCTACGATATCTCCATAGCCGGGGTCAGTCTCGTCAACAATTACAGGGTCCAATTCAATAGTATCATTTCACGCTCCTCTTACCGGGCCCTGGTCAAGAAGATCGAAGAGAAGCTCGCCCAGCCCTGACCTCGCCAGGAGATAGGGGATTCCATTTTTGAAAGGAGTCTGCTCCCATGTTGAAAAGGCCGGGTCTTATAATTGCGTTGTTGGCCTTAGCCTTCCTGCTGCCCGTCACGCTACATGCCGAAACCATCAAAGATTTTTATGACGATCTCCGGTTTCTGGAGACCCTGCAAGGGAAATCCCCCAGAGGAGGAGCGGTGCATGACGGAGGTGCGGGATTGTCTTCCTCCGGATATGTCGTTCGCGGAAAGATCCCTCCCTTGCCCCTCCGGGTCGCGAAATCAGGCGATGATGAGTCGGCGGGTAGTGAGCCCATCGCCGGGGGCGGGGATGAGGACCCATATGTGGAGGAACTACCACCCCAGGTGCCAGATCCCCTTGAACCCATCAACCGGGCCATATTTCAATTCAACGACAAGCTCTATTTCTGGGTCCTTAAACCGGCCGCCCGGGGATACAGGGCCGTAGTCCCCCAAAAGGCGAGGGTAGGGGTCAGGAATTTTTTTTACAACCTGGCCTTCCCAATTCGCTTTGTAAACTGTTTGCTTCAGGGGAAAATGGAATCCGCGGCCGATGAAATCGCCCGCTTCGTCACCAACACCACGGTGGGGGTGCTGGGGTTGATCGATGTAGCGAGTCAAAAGCTGGAACTTGAAAAACACGATGAGGATCTGGGGCAGACTTTTGGGGCTTACGGGATGGGCCCATCCTTTTATATCGTATGGCCCATCTTCGGACCTTCTTCCTTGAGGGACAGCCTGGGAAGTGTTGGTGATGCCTTTCTGGACCCATTGAATTACGCCGTTCCAAGAACCAAATACCGGGTATCCGTGGGAGCTTACAAGACCTTGAACGAGACCTCCCTTTCCATCGGAAAATACGAAGACCTCAAGCGGAGCGCCATCGATCCTTACACGGCCCTTCGGGACGTCTATTTCCAGCGACGCCGGAGCATGATAAAGGAATAGAGTGAGACCTTTGAAAAATGTTCAATTTTGTCCAAGGGTCAAGGAAGGCGAAAATTTTAACCGCCCCGCTT
>JAFDEE010000093.1 GCA_019310525.1 Deltaproteobacteria bacterium
CGGGCTGGTGTTTTCAGCGGCTTATCAGCGGGGGACACTTGCCCGCCGCTTTCTGGCGGGCCGGCCCCCTCCGCATTCTCCCGCTCTAAGAAGAGCGTGAGCTGCGGCTTCCCCACTGATAAGCCCGCCGGTCACTTCAGAAAAGGGGCCATCGGCCCTTGTTCAAGCCATCCTTACAATGGGAAAAGGCCCGAAACCATTAAGCCTTGGTACTCGAATTTCAACTTTTTGAGTAGGGGTCGAGGATTCAAGAGGTCCGGCGTTCGAGTGAAAAATCGGGATTCAAGATGATTTTCACTTGATCCCTTGAACCCTTGGCCCCTAAAACTATCGGCTTCAGTCAATGACAGTTTATCGTATAATTAGGATTCAACGACTTGTATATCATTTCCCTGGAAGACATTCAAATCCCGGCCTTCCCGGGTTCCATCCCCTTGCCCCGTGGACATGGGGCCCTGCCGGGGGCTCCCCGGCTTACGACAGATAAGGGTTTTCGGCCCGAGTTTTCTTGCGATAACCTTTATTCCTGTATAATTAGATGGTTCGGTCTTCCGAGGTCCCTTGACAGGGGATCCTTCAGCTTCTATACTCCGAAGGGTTATGATCCTGCTGGGTTCGGTCTGCATTGCTGCGTTTGAAGCTTTGCCGGGCATGGCTCAAACAAGAAGCTGCACGACCTGCAGACAGATACAGCGATTGCGAAAAGGGCAGTTTATTGATGGGCACTAAACAAGAAAGGAAAGAAAAAGAAAGGATTACGACCAATGGCACGACCCTACCGCCTTGCATTGCTTATCATGTTGACGGCCGCCTTTTTCACCTTTTCATCCAGCGCCATTGCCGGCGAAACTTCCGCAGATTTTTCCCCATCTTCCATCTTCTGTAAGGACAGAATCACTTTCCAGGTGGTATCGGGTGTCCTTGCTTCGCCCTTTGCCCTCGCCGCAAGGACCCTCGTCTTGGACTATGCCCAGACCAATATCCGCATCGGGCGCATGCTGAACGATCCCCAGGAGAGGAAATACTGGTTCAGGGGGAACACGGAGGTCATCTTCGAAATCTCAAATTCCTATATATTCAAGGGATTCGGCCACTACATCGGGGGAATTACCGGGCTGGTGAGATACAACTTCGTTCACCCCGATTCCCGTTTCATCCCATACATACAGGGTGGGGTGGGGATCGTGTACAACGACGCATACAAAGACATGACACAGCGGGCCATCGGGCAGGCCATCGAATTCACTCCCCAGGCCAGTGTGGGTTTCAGGTACATTCTCAACAAACACTGGTCCCTTGATGCCGAGGCCATGTTCCATCACATTTCCAATGCCCGCTTGGCTGAAAGGAACTGGGGTATCAACGCCTTCGGAGGGTTTATCGGACTGACCTATTACACGGACTGGTTATATACGGGAAGCCTCCTGAAAAAATTGATGGGAGAGTAATTGCTTCATCTTCAGGCGTTCCTGAGCCCCTCATTTCCCGAGGCCGGGAAGATATTCCATGTAATAACGATAAAAGGCGGCCAGGATCAGGGAGTGGGTGATTCGGCCTTCCCTGATCAGGGAGGGGATTTCCTCCAGCGGCTTGAGCAGTACTTCGATGTCCTCTTTTTCATCCTGCCTTTGTGGGCCTGCCGGATAGACGCCCTTGGCCAGGAAAGTCGTACAGGTATTGTTGAGGAACGCGGGGTTGGGATGGACGCAGCCCAACTCGATCATCTCCTCCGCCTCGTATCCCGTCTCCTCACGGAGTTCTCGCCGGGCGGCCTCTTGCGGAGTGTCCGAGGCCTCAATGATGCCACCGGGGATCTCCAGGGTCACTTCCCTTAATCCGTGCCGGTATTGTTGGATCAGGACCACGTCTCCACCGGGTGTGACAGGGATGACGTTCACCCAGTCCGCTGATTCAAGCACATAAAAGGTATGGGTTTCCTTGGTTCTGGGGGAAAGGGCGCGGTCGATTCGGAGGTTGAAGATAGGAAAGGCGGCTTCGAAACGGCTGGTTATCAGTTTCCATGGCTTTGGGGGCATGGGGTTAACTCCTTAGAGAACAGGTGTTTATGAAACACGAAGAAGAAGAGGATCCCGGGGACGGGAAATCCTGTCCCCAAATATAGGTCCCTGGGCCGGGGAAACTCAAGGAAAAAGGGGGAAACGCCCGTGGTCCATGTCTACGGCATTTTTTCCACATCCCTGGAGGGATCTGGAGAATCCGCCGTTGGATCTGCCGTGATCTTCTGCTATAGTTGCGGGAATCATATATTAGGGTATGGGGCGGCATCCGGGATGGCACCTGGAGCCCAAGCAATGGATGCCGGATAAGCGAATGGGGACCGCGCAGACGGCCGTGAACAGAAAGTGAAGAGGTTTTCCCGTCCCCCGGCGGGGGACGAACCCAGACGGGGAGGAGTTGACCATGAAACGAGGACTGTATTCAAGAAAAGACGTGAGGATTGTTTATTGGACGCTTTTGTGCCTGCTCGGCCTATTAGGCGGGATCCTGCTTGGTCCGGCCGGAGATATCCGGGCCCAGCCGACTCCTATGATGCCGGCCGCACCCGGCTCCTTTTCCAAGCTCGTCAAACAAGCCAGTCCGTCTGTTGTCTTCATCAGCACGGTCAAGACCATCAAGCGGCAACCCTTTCCCTTGCCCTTTGGCCCCAATGATCCCTTCAGGGATTTTTTCGACCGGTTTTTCGGAGATCGGCTCCCCAGGGAATTCAAGCAGCAGGCCCTCGGGACCGGTTTTATCATCGATCGTGACGGGTTTATACTGACAAACAATCACGTGGTGGAACAAACCGACGAGATCAAGGTGAAATTGGACAACGGCAGCGAGTACAAGGCCAGGATCGTTGGGAGGGATCCCAAGACGGACCTCGCCCTGATCAAGATCAAAACCCGGGATCCCTTGACTCCGCTCCCCCTTGGAGACTCCGACAAGGTGGAGGTTGGGGATTGGGTGGTGGCCATCGGGAATCCCTTCGGGCTCGGGCACACTGTCACGGCCGGGATCGTGAGCGCCAAGTACAGGCATCTGGGCGCCGGGGCCTATGACAATTTCATCCAGACCGATGCTTCCATCAATCCCGGTAACAGCGGCGGGCCCCTCCTGAACACGGCCGGGGAGGTGATAGGGATCAACACCGCCATCTTTTCACAGAGCGGGGGCAGCATCGGCATCGGGTTCGCCATTCCCGTGAACATGGCCAAGGACTTGCTTCCCCAACTAAAGAGGGGCAAGGTCATCAGGGGATGGCTAGGTGTGATGATTCAGCCGGTCACCCCGGAGCTGAAGGAAAAGCTCGGACTCAGGGAGGCCAAAGGGGCGCTGGTGGCCGACGTGACTCCGGGCGGACCTGCCGACAGGGCGGGCATGAAGCGGGGTGACGTGATCGTATCCTTCAATGGCAGGGACATTCGAGAAAGCAAGGACCTTCCTTTTCTCGTGGCCTCAACCCCTGTGAACCGGATCGTGACGGTGGAGGTCGTCCGTAAGGGAGAAATAAAAAGGCTGAGGGTTCGAATCGGAGAGATGCCCGAGGAAGGAAAGGTATCAGGTCCTCTGAAGGGTCCCGGCCCGCGGTTGGGCATGTCGCTGGAGGAGATCACGCCGGATCTGGCCCGCCGATTCGGGCTCTCTGAGACCCGGGGACTTGTGGTGACGGCCGTCCAGGGCGGGACCCCGGCAGCAGAGAGCGGCATTCGGCCGGGGGACGTTATCCTGGAAATGGACCAGGAACCGGTAAACAGCATACAGGAATTTGAAAGGAGGATCGCTGCTTACAAAAAAGGAGACACGATCCTCCTGCTGATCAAGCGACGGAACACCACCCTTTTTACCACTATCAGAATACCGGAGTGAAGGATCGGAGATGGAGGCGGGCGGACGCGGTTTTCGCCTGCATCTAATAATGGAACCCGATCGGCAAGGGGCGGAGGATTTCAGGGCCGCCCCTTGTTTGTCTGTTCTCCCATCCGGCCTCCGCCTGAAGAACCCTTCAACAACAGGCCGATATCCGCCAGTTCATGGGTCACCCTCATCCCGGGCAGGCTTTCGAAAAAGAAGTGCCCGTACCTGCTCCGAATGATCCTCACATCCAGGATACAGAGGACGCCCCGGTCCGAGGTGTTCCTGATGAGTCTCCCAAGGCCTTGCTTAAGGGCTATGATGGCCGAAGGGAGCTGGTATTCCATGAAGGGATTGCCTCCCCTTGCCCGGATGGCGTCGATGCGTGCGGCAACTAAGGGATCACCGGGCGAATCAAAGGGCAGCTTGTCGATGATCAGGCAGCTCAGGGCCTCTCCCGGCACATCCACTCCCTGCCAAAATGACCCCGTGGCCAGCAAAACCGAGTGAGTATCCTTCCTGAAATCGTCCAGGAGCACGGATTTGGGGGCCTCTCCTTGCTTGAAGACGGTATAGGAGAGTTTCCCGCTCAGGAATTCGTGGGCCAGGTTGAGGTTCTGGTGGCTCGTAAAGAGCACGAGGGCCCGTCCCGAGGTGATCTCAAGGATCTCAAGGATCCTTTTCGCAGCCTTCCGGGGAAATTCGGGAAGGGAGGGGAGCGGGAGATCCGTGGGCACGTAAAGAAGGGTCTGGTTCTCGAAGTCGAAATGGGAGGGATGGATCCCGGACAGCAACGGCCCGGAAAGTCCCATGCGCGACTTGAAATAATCGAAGTTTCCCTTGGTGGAAAGGGTCGCCGAGGTGAACACGAGGGTCCTGGTCTCCTGGTAGAGCAGTTCGTCCATATCCGAAGAGATGTCCAGGGGGGATGCATGGAGCACGAGGTTGGTCTTGCGCCGCTCATACCAATTCAGCCAGTTGACATCCCTGAAGGACAGGATTTCCTCAAGGGAACGATGGATTTCCTCGGCCCTGAAGAGACAGGCCTGGAAGGTGTTGCTCCGGTGACTCCTCCATTCCGAATTTTGATGGATCCGCCGCAGGCCTTGAATCATCATCGCGACCGGTCCATGGGCGAGCTTTTCAAGGGCGTCAGGGTTCAGACGCCCCCGGTTTTCTTTCGGCAGGCAGCCGGAGAGTTGATTTACCCCGGTACGAACCAGATCCAGGGATCTTGACAGGGCCTTCCTGGCCGTTTTCTCTAAGTTTCCCATCTCTTTTTCAAGGTCCCTGGCCCAATCCAGGACTTGGCGGGTACTCAGTCTCCGCCCGAAGTAATGGGTGGCGATCTCTTCGAGATTGTGGGCCTCATCGAAAACCACCACCTGGAAAGGGGGGAGGATCTCCCCTAATCCACTTTTTTTCACCACCAGATCTGCAAAAAAAAGGTGATGGTTGACAATGATGATCTGCGATCGGGCGGCCCTTCTTCGGAGGGCGGCCAGGTAGCAATCTTCCCAGTAAAGGCATCGGGAGCCGAGGCATTGATCGGAAGAGGCGGACAGATCGTCCCAAAGGGGGTCGTCATCCCGGATCCAGGGAAGCTCGCCCCTGTCGGCGAATTCAGTCTGTTTCAGCCATTCGGTCAGCCGCCGCCTGGTTTCCTCGAGATCCGGCCTGAGAAGGGAGGCCTGGGAGAATAGTTGGTGGTAGCGGTGCAGGCACAGGTAGTTCTTCCTTCCCTTCATCAGGAGGGCGTCTACCCTGCGGCCGGTCGCCGAAGCAAGGAGGGGGATATCTTTCTGGTAAATCTGTTCCTGCAGGTTCTTGGTGCCCGTGGAGATGACCGCCCGCTTTCCGCTCAAGAGAAGGGGAACAAGGTATCCCAGGGTTTTGCCCGTGCCGGTGCCTGCCTCCACAATGGCAGGTTGCTTCGTCTCGATAGCCTCGAGGATCAGCCGCGCCATTGCAATTTGGGAAGGCCGACACTCGAATCCCTCAAGGGATTTCCTCAGGGCGCCCTCTTTGCCGAGGATGCCTTCTATCGGGTCAGGAGAGCAAGGCATGGCAAGAATATAGCCGCGGTGTTCCGGGCCGTCAACGGATATGCCCCTTGAAGGGCACGGGTTCGAAGCGTCACTATTACGACATATCGTCAAATATCCTTCCTGCTCTCACTTTATTTTCATCATGCTCCGCCCCCTGGAGAAGGCTCGAGAGGTATAAAGTTTGGCCTAGAAATTCAGATTATTTCTGTTCTTTTTATGAAAAACCAGACAATGTTCATGATATTGGCACGCTCCATGCTTGAAATGACAAAAGGATTTGGACCAGAAAACCAAAAACGGGATCAAGGGAACATATCGATGGAAAAAGAGATCCTGACGATTGAAGAGGCGGCGGCATTGCTTCGGATCGGAAAACGGTCCCTTTACAAGCTGGCCAAGGACGGGCGGATTCCCGGCAAGAAGATCATGAACAAGTGGCGCTTTGAAAAAGAGAGCCTGAAGGCCTGGATCCGCTCAGGGGACAACGACCGGGCCGGGACGGGATGAGAGGACTCTGATGGCGGCCCATCAGCCCTTCCCCTCCCCCGGGGAAAATAGGACAGGGCACTGGATCGAGGATTTCCTTATTAATGGACATACCTAAAAGGATCGACCGTTTCCAAGTCATCAAGGAACTGGGAAATGGAGCCCAGGGAGTGGTCTACCTCGCCCTTGACCCCCGACTGGACAGGAAGGTCGCCATAAAAACCCTCCATTTGCGTCTCTCGAGGGACGGAGAACGTCATGCAAGCCTTCTGCGGGAGGCGAAGACCGTAGGAAAACTGCAGCATCCCAACATCATACCGGTTTTCGAGGCAGGGAATTTCAACGGAAGGCCCTACCTGGTTTTCGAGTATGTAGAAGGGGTATCCCTGCGGGAACTCCTCAAGAAAGAGGGACCAATGGAAGTCCACCGGGCCGTTTCGATCATGGGCCGGATCCTGGATGGTATGGCCTATGCCCATCAGCATGGAGTCATCCACCGGGACCTCAGCCCTTCCAACATCCTCATCAGCGCCGGGGACACACCCAGGATCATGGACTTTGGCATCTCGGTGGTGATGAAGGACCGCAAGAGTCAGTCCGGAGACCTTGCAGGGACACCCGGTTACATGCCTCCGGAATCGTTTTCGGGCGGGACCCTCGGGCCCCAGTCAGATGTCTTTTCCCTGGGGCTCATCTTTTATGAGATGCTGGTGGGGCAACCGGCTGTTAAGGCGGAAAACGAGTTCACCGCCATGTACAAGACCGCCCATGAATCCCTGTCGCCCCCTTCCCTCCAAAACGAGGTCGTAGATGAGGGGCTGGACGCGATCATCCTCAGGTCCCTGGAAAAAGACCCCGACGCCCGCTATCGCGAAGCCCGGGAGATGAAGAGGGCACTGGAAGACTACCTCAAGGTTGAAACGGAAGATGAAGGGGAGGTGAAATCGGAACTGGATACCAATGCAACCGTGGATTTCCTCCTCCGCCGCATGCGCCACAAGAGCGATTTTCCGACCTTTTCCCGTCACATTATGGAAATCAACCGGATGGCTTCCTCCGGAAGTCTCAACTACACTTCCGCCTCCCAGCTGGCCAATACCATCATCAAGGACTATGCCCTCACCAACAAGCTCCTGAAACTTGTCAATTCGGCATTTTACAGCCACTTTTCCGGACGGGTCACGACGGTTTCAAGGGCCGTGGTCATCCTGGGGTTCGAGCAGATCCGCACCGCGGCGGCCAGCCTCCTCCTCTTCGAGCACCTCCAGAACAAGGCTCAGTCCCAGGAACTTAAGGACGCCGCCCTCAGTTCCTTCATGAGCGGGATGATCGCTGAGGAACTCTCCGGCAAGATGTCCAGGGGCATCTCAGAGGAGGCCTTCATTTGTGCGATGCTTCGCAACCTCGGACGGCACCTGGTCATCTTCTATTTCCCTGAAGAGTACAAACAGATCAAGACCAGGATGATCCAGAAGGGCATCAGCGAGTCGGCGGCCTCCCGCGCCATCCTCGGCATTTCCTACGGGGAGCTGGGGGCGGGCATCGCAAGGGCCTGGAAGTTCCCTGAAAAGATCATTCAGAGCATGAAACCGCTGCCCCGTGGGAACCTCGGGCCGGCAAGATCCGATGAGGAAGTGCTCCGAAACCTCTCGGCCTTTTCCAATTCCCTTTGCAAGATCGCCAGCACGACCGAAGGCAGGGAAAGGGAAAAGGCCCTTTCAGCCCTCATACACCGCTTTGAGAAGAGCCTGCCGGTATCCGAAAAACAGATTTCTTCCCTGCTTGATCGAGCCAGGGACCGAGTGAAAACCTATTCAGACACCCTGAAGATCAATACTTCCAAAAGCGCTTTTCTGCGAAATCTCGCCGAATACTCTCGGGGCCGCTCAGGGGCGGGCAAAAAGGAAGAGGTCCCTCGAGTGGCGGAAGAGCCTGAAGTTTCACCGGACTCCTCCGCACCCAAATACCAGGCACTGGAGATCCCTGAGACCGAGGTCCCCCTTGATGAGACTGCTGACCCGAAGATCGTGTTGATCAACGGAATCCAGGAGATCACCAACACCCTACTCGAAGATTTCGAGATCAACAGCATCCTGACCATGATTCTTGAGACCATGTACCGGGGTTTCGGCTTCTTCAGGGTCCTGCTCTGTCTGGTCGACCCGCGGCGATCCTATATCCAGGCCCGTTTCGGGTTCGGAGATAATATTGAAAAGATCATGGAAGACTTTGGTTTCAAGTTGAAAAGGGAGGCCGATGTCTTCAACCTCTCCCTCGTCCAGGGAAAGGATCTGGGCATCGACGATATCGAGGATCCCCGAATCCAGAGCGGTATCCCCGCCTGGTACCGGAAGCTTGTCTTGGCCCCCGCCTTCGTGCTTTACCCGATCATGATCAACAAGAAACCTTTGGGTCTCATTTATGCGGACAGGAACCGCAAGGGACGCGTGCTCTCGGGAGACCAGCTTCATTACATGAAGACCCTGTGCAATCAGGCGGTCCTTGCCATGAAACAAATGCGGTTTCGGTCCTGACCCATGCTCCCTCCCAAGGCCGCCGGACAAGGTATGCCGGCCCTTATCCGGTTTTCTTCTTCACGAAGTAGAGGCACGGGGCACCCGAAGATGCACGGACTTCCGCGGCGGGAAGTGCCCGGCTCTTGAAACCAAGGGCTTTGCACCCGTACGGGAACCGTTTGTCCCAGGTAATGTAAAAATATTTGCAGTTTTTGCAGAAGATGAAGTCGGTGCCCTTAGGGTGGTTTTCTTCGCCATGAACCATGTTCATCTCCATAGGGCGATAAAGGCCTTTCACCTCGGGTATTTTCCCCTCCTCTAACGATTTCCGTTGATTTATCCCCAAGGGTTCGATTATAGGGGAAAAGGCGAAAAGTTGGTGAGGGATATCATGCCCAAGACGAAAATCGTATGCACTATCGGGCCCTCGAGCGTCGCCCCCGGGATCCTGCGGCAGCTTATCAGGGAAGGCATGACCGTGGCCCGCCTGAACTTCTCCCACGGGACACCCCAAGAGCACGAAGAAAGGGTCCGGGTCCTGCGCCGGCTGTCGGAAGAAGAGGGCCGGCCCGTGGCGGTACTCCAGGATCTCGCAGGGCCGAAGATCAGGGTAGGCTGGATTCCGGATCCGGGTATCCGTCTCGAACCCGGCGACACCCTCATCCTGACGGGCCAGGAAGGGGCTGAGGCCGCTGAAGGCAAGGTACCCCTTTCTTTCCCGGATCTTCCGCGTCAAGTGGGTCCCCAAGCCCGACTTCTCCTGGCTGATGGTACCATGGAAGTCATCGTGAGGGAAGTGCGTGGGAAGGATATCCACTGCGAGGTGGTGACCGGCGGCCTTCTCACTTCCCACAAGGGGATCAATCTCCCGGATGGAACCTTGGATGTTCCTTCACTTACCGACAAGGATATCGAGGATCTGGGCTTCGGGCTTGAAATAGATGTGGACTTCGTGGCCCTCTCATTTGTGCGTAGCGCGGAGGATATTCTGCGCGCCAGGGCCGTTATTTCTCAAAAGGGTGATAGAGATGTTCCCCTGATCGCCAAGATCGAAAAACATGAGGCCATCCGGAATCTGGACGAGATCATCGAGGCAGCCGATGGAATAATGGTGGCAAGGGGGGACTTAGGGGTCGAAATCCCCCTGGAGGAGGTCCCGAACGTCCAGAAACAGATCATCAGGAAGGCCAACCTTGCAGGAAAACCTGTCATCACCGCCACCCAGATGCTTCGTTCCATGGTGGATTCCCCCCGGCCCACCCGGGCCGAGGCCACGGATGTGGCCAATGCCGTCCTGGACGGAACCGATGCGGTCATGCTTTCCGAAGAGACGGCGGCCGGTGCCTATCCCGTGGAATCCGTCCGGTTCATGGTCCGGATCCTCGAGAGCGCGGAAAATCACTTTCCCCACGATCGGTTTCTGGCCATGATGCCTCGAAAGGAGGTTTCCGAAGCCGTGGCCCATGCCTCCTGCCTCCTGGCAGAACACTTGGAAGCAGCCGCAATCGTGGCTCCCACCCGTTCGGGATTGACGGCGAGGAATATTTGCAGGTTCAGGCCCGTCAGGCCCCTGCTCGCCCTTTCTCCAAGTCCTAGAACGGTCCGGAGACTCTGCCTGTACTGGGGTTGTATTCCTCGCCTGGTGCCGTCCTCCGGTGATACGGACGAGATGATCCGCACGGCCGCCGAGGCGGCCCTTGAAAGCGGGCTGGCAGGCCGCGGGGAACGAGTGGTGATAACTTCCGGGCATCCGGTCTGGGTGGCGGGAACCACCAATATGGTTCGGATCAAGACACTCTGAGACCTTTGAAAAACGCCCGGGAGCCTTGAAACGAAAGAAAAGGCGCCATCGGCCTTTTGGAGGCCGGTACCGAATTGAAATATTTGCCGGATTAGATTGAAGGGGCAGGGGGATCTTTTCCTCGTTCCCGAGTCTCCCGGCCTGGTTATTTCAAGGGGTTAGGAACGGGGGAGTTTTGCCCCCTCCGCCGTTCTCCCGCTTTTACAAGCGGGAGCCGGGGTTTCCCCCATCCCTAACCCCATGAAATAACGAAGGTTTACCTGCTGCTGTCTGGCAGGCCTCCCAACAGGTCACTTCCGAAAAGATC
>JAFDEE010000094.1 GCA_019310525.1 Deltaproteobacteria bacterium
AAACAAACAGAAAGCAACCCATTGCCCATTATAGGGATTTTTCCGGGGATGTCCCGGACAAAGTGATGGCAGGGACGTGGTTATTAAAGAAGCTTGTATTTTAATAGAGTTCATTTGAATTGAAAAGTTGCGTGATATTTGCAGAAATGGCCGCAGCAGGCGGGATTCACCGTAAACGTTTGGATATCAGAGGAAAGAATGTCATGAAAAGAACAGATAAAACCCTTCCCCTCATCCCTCTGATCCTCCTTTTCGTCTTTCCGGGAATTTTTTTCACGGATAAGGCCTGGGGCGAGGATCCCGGGGATATCCGCCCTTCTGTTCTGGCAGGAACCTGGTATCCCGGCGACAGGGAGACTCTTTTGGAGACGGTGAATTCCTTTTTATCAGGAGTATCGCCGACTCCCAGCCCTGGGAAGGAAATCAAAGGTGTTTTGGTCCCCCATGCAGGCTACCGGTATTCCGGCCGTATAGCTGCCTTTGCTTACAGGGCCCTTGTAGGTGCCGGGTTCAGGCGTGTTGTTCTGATCGGACCGAGCCACAGGTATCCTTTCCGAGGAGTCTCCGTGAATCTCCAGGGAGGATATCAGACCCCTTTGGGCGTGGTCCCCGTGGATGTAGAGTTGGGGAGGAGACTTGCCGGGACCTCCCCGATTATCCGTTGGGTTCCGCGGGCCCATGCCGCCGAACATTCCCTGGAGATCCAGTTGCCTTTCCTGCAGCGGGTCCTTGGGGAGTTCCAGATTGTTCCGGTGCTTATGGGGGAGCAGGATTTAGAGACCTGCATGGAGTTGGCAGGAAGCCTTGTCAAAGTCCTGGGGTCTGGTGAAGGTACTTTGCTCCTGGTCAGTTCCGACCTTTCCCATTTTCACCCGGCTAAGGAGGCCGAGGTCCTGGACGGGGTTTTCATCCGGCATGTAAAGGCATTTGATCCCAAAGCCTTGGCCCGGGCCCTGGGATCCGGGGAGTGCGAGGCCTGCGGCGGGGGGCCTGTGGTGGCCGTTATGATGGCGGCCGGGGAACTAGGGGCCGTGCGGTCCGAAATCCTATGCCACGGCCACTCTGGCCAGGTGACCGGGGATTTTCGCCGGGTGGTCGGGTACCTCTCGGCTCTTTTCCTGGCGGGAGAATGAAATCATATCGAGTAGCGTTACTTGCCCGGAAGCCGGAGCTTTTACGATTCGAGAAAATGGGGCGGACGGTAACCTTTCCTGATAACAATTTTTCAATTGAAATTCCAGAGGGCTGTCCTCTTCATCGCGGCAGGGGGCCAGGATCAACGCCGGCGGGATTTTGGAGGACTAACCTGCGCCGGCTCCGTTGGAAGGGGCCCCGTCATTACCCCTCTCAATAGGCAGGTTGTTTTCAACCCAAACGCCCCATCCGTTTTCAAGGATACGGACATCTTGAAATCCGAACTCCAGTAATGCCTCGGCCAGTTTTCTGGCTAGAGGACAACGTGTTCCATCGCAGTAAGTCACAATGACGGCATCCTGTGGAACGTCGGCCAGTACGGAAGAAAAGTATCGATCGAATTCTTGGAGCGGAAGACTTCGGGCCCCGGCCAGATGCCCTTTTCGGAAGTCCTCGGGTGAGCGGGCATCCAGGAAAAAGGCTTTGCCGGATTGGAAGAGGCGGCGGGCCTCTTGAAGGGAGACCACCCGGATATCACCGGCTCCCCCGGGTGGAATCGGTTCCAAGGGGTTCAACCCTTCCGGGTGGAAGTGGTTGGCGAGAAGCCCCATCCCCGTGGCAAAGCAAAGGATGAGGGCTCCCTGCCAGAGAGAGGGGAAAAAGGAACGGTTCCAGCATGAAAGAAACATGGATTTATTACCCCTCAAGGTCATTTCAGGCAGCAATGGCAGCCGTTAACTTGTGCCCATCCAAAAATGGCCCTTTTCCTCAATCTTCCGCCTTTGCCGCTTGGCATCCCAAGCTGGGCGGTTAAAATCTTCGCCTTCCTTGACCTTGAACAAAATTGCCTGCTTTATGGATGGGCACTAACTTGAAATACGCCCCCAGATCCAGATTGTTATTTCGGGCCTTTCTGCATAGTTTGTCCGAAATTTCAGGAATCCCCTGTAATTGCCCGCTTTCCCGGGGATACTCTCCAGGCGGACCCTGAATTTTTTCCCTTTCTTGATTTCAAGTATTTCGTAAGTGAGCCTGCCTTTCAGGTTGAAATCCAGGGGGGTCAGCTTGAGGGGTTTTTCCCTCTCGGCGACGATTTCCACCTCTCTTTCAAGCTTTTCGCCTTCCTTGCCATAAAAATTGACATATCGGCGCGAGAGTGTAATGACCGGCTTGACAAATGCCTTCACGGTAAGGACCACCTCGGGCCTGCCCGGGTCGTTGGTGTAAAGGCGGGCCTTCTCGGTGACGGGGCCCTTGAATCCCTTGGTATTGACTGAAACGGTGATGGTTTCTTCTCCACCGGGGGGAATGATCCTGTTGAAGGATCCAACCGTGGTGCAGCCACAAGTGTGGAGGATCTTTTTGATTTCAAGGGGCTTGTCCCCCTTGTTCAGGATTTTGAAGGATCGCTGGATGATTTCTCCTTCCCAGACTTCATTGGAGTCGGGGAGGGGCTCCTGCAGGACCAACTCAGGGCCGTTTTCAGCCAGGGCCCCAGGGCAAGCGGGGCCCCAACCGGAAAGAAGGACGAGGAGGGCCCATGGCAGGGAAAATCTTATCCAGTCCTTTATCTTGAGGGGCATGTTCTCTACACCTCCCTCTGTCAAACAGCCTGTGATTATCCTTAATGCTCGTCAAAGGAATCTGGGGGTCGGCCGGCCCGTTTTTCCCCTTTCGGGGAAGACCCCATTTCCAAGGCTAACGCCTGCAGACCTCCTCACGGCGGATCCCGGGTAGTTTCGCCAAGATACTCGCAACTCCCGGGTCATCTTCGAGCCAATGCCGGAGGTTCCCGAGCAATGTCGCCACGTACGGGCTCTCGTTCCCGTCCGCGAGACGATAATTGACCCAGAGGCCGTCCTTTTCCGAAGATACGAATCCCGCATCTTCCAAGATCTTTAGATGCTTGGAAACGGTTGGCTGGGAAACCTCGAGGGCCGCCTGGATTTCGCAGACACAAAGGGTCCTTCGCTGGAGCATCTTTATGATTTTCACCCGGTTGGGGTCAGAAAGGGCCTTCATGGCCTTTAGAAAATTTTGCAATGATTTACTCCAGGGGTGTTATATTGTTGTTTGTGAATATAAAGCAGGGAATAAGGAAGGTCAAGAAAACAGGGATACGGTTTTGTTTCGGAGCGGTGATCCTGAGTCGTTTTTTTCCTCTGGACGAGGAAATGGAAAGGGCAAGAAAGGCAAATGAAAAAAGAAGAGGATACGATTTGTTACTGTTTCGGGTACACCCGCCGGGATATCGAAAAGGATATTGCATCAAACGGAAAGTCGATGATCATGGAGAGGATCATGAAGGAGAAGCGCTCCGGGAACTGTGACTGTACACTTCGTAACCCCAAGGGACGATGATGCCTCCCCGATGTCCGCCGTGTCGTGGACAAGGTGTTGGGATGACCAGGTGATGAGCCGTTTTGATGCCTGTAAGGGTAATGTCCTGTGTGGGGCCTGTTCTTGCCTTATGCGGGGCCGAGGCTCAACCCTATACCCGCCCCACCGTCATATAAGAGAGAATGGCCCTATCTCACCGTGTCAGCCTGGCAGCGTACCCTCGGAAGGAGAAGTTTCCTGCGTGCCGGGGGGTGCCTTTTCAAGGATGACCCAATCCGGGGAGCCCTCGAAAAGATCACCCGCGGGGCTCGTGATTTTCTTTGCCCAGGGAATGCCTTTGAAAAATTTCCGAATCATTTTCCTTCGAAATCCATGCCTCAGCAGGGCTTTTATCTCTTCTATCTTGGATTCAGCAGCCCTTTCTCCTTCGCGGATGATATCCTCGTAGCAGAAGAAGTCAGTCCATTCGAACTGCTTCACCGAAGGCTCGATAAGGATGTCGGCCTTTTCCCTGCTCCGTCTGTTCAAGTAAAAACTCATGATTTCCATAGCCCGGTTGATAGCATCAATACCGTCCTCAATCGGTGGAACCCTGCATAAGGAGAATCCGGCATCAACCCCGATGACGATTTCAGCACCCAGGAATGTGGCGGGATTTGTGGGTATCCTTTCCACAACGGCGCCGTCTGCAAGGATCATCTCTTCTCTTCGGACCGGGGCCATGAATCCCGGCACGGCGCAACTGGCCAGCACGACTTCAATGAGGGACCCTTCTCTCAATACCACTCCCCGGCCGGACACAAGGTCCGCTGCCACTGCCGCATAAGGAATAGTGGTCTGGTCAGTATCAACGTCCGGGAGAAAAACCCGGAGGGTCTCCCGCACCTCCTCTTCCGATACCAGGGCCTTTTTAAGCATAGCGAGGCTCAGGAAAAGATGTTTTTCCGCAATCCGGACGAGACGATGCATGAAGTTGGTTTTTGCCAGGTTGAAGGGATGAATCTTCTCCAATCGCCTCAGGCCCCTGTTTTGGGGGGCTTCATCTGCGAAAAATTCGGAAATTCTGGCCTCGAGAGCGGCTGCATCCGGTTTAAGTGCATAAGCAGCCCCAACCAGGGCGCCCATGCTGGTCCCCACGATCAGGTCGACGGGGATGCCCTCCCTCTCAAGAACCTTCAATACACCTACATGGGCAAAGCCTCTTGCCCCTCCTCCTCCAAGGGCCAGCCCTATTTTCGGCCTCGTGTCCATAATCGAGTTTTTATCAGGGATTTTTTTCTCCTCTCCATCTATACGCCCCGAATTATCGGGCCTGTCCGGGGTAGCACGGATTCCATCCTTTGAAACTGAATTAAATCCCGACCGACGGTGATGTGGAAATTTACCGTCCCAGAGAGAACTTCATCTTTATGTTTTTGACTTTAAGTACAAGATAATGCCGAAAAGGTGGGGGGCAAGGTAGAAACCGTGGATACCGGTGCGAGAGAATCCACGAGGCGGAACAGCCCCGGAGATTTGATGTCCTGATCTCCACCCGCACGGGCTTCCTGCCGCAGTCGCCGAAACGGTAAGTATTAATTTTTCCTTGACATCAATGGGTTACGGTTTATTTTGAATGATAAAACGGAATTAGTTAGTGTCCATCCATAAAGCAGGCAATTTTGTTCAAGGTCAAGGAAGGCGAAGATTTTAACCATCCCGCTTTAGAATGCCAAGCGGGACAGGCATCCATGCATTGAAGTATTTCGAGGATTAAAATCTTCGCCTGACGCAGCCTGGCCGCCGCTGTCTGGCGGGCTTGTCACGCCGTAGCCATAGCGAAGGCGGAAGATTGGGGAAAAAGGCCATTTATGGATGGACACTAGTTAAATCATCTGTTCCGATTCAGGGCAGCCCGTAAATCCAGGTTGAAACCGGCAGGTACCTTTGGCCGGGGGAACCTTCGTGTTTTTTCTCCGGGATTTGCAGGAAGGAATTTCAAACGTCATGCTTCCTGAAAGGAGGATAACATCATGATGGGACAATTCCGGTACAAAGCCTTAAACGGAATCAGGGCGCTTCGTCGATGGGTGGTACCCTATATTCTTTCCGAACTGCACCCCGATAAATTTCATCCTGTCCTTTGTTATCTCTTCACGGACTGGAAATGCAACGTGGATTGCCATTACTGCTTCCAGAACGACAACGCCAGACCCGGTATGAGCTGGGAGACGGCCAAATCCTCAATCGATTGGCTTAAGGCCATAGGATGTCGTGTGCTCTCGATTATGGGTGGTGAACCCCTGATCAGGAAAAAATTTATTCTCGATGTGATCCGTTATGGTTCTGAAAACGGTTTCTTCGTCTATCTGCCGACAAACGGGCAGCTCATGGATGAAAGATTCATCGACGAGATGGGAGAGGCCGGCCTGGCCGCCCTCAACCTTGCGGTGGATTGTGTGGAGCCGAAGCCCGGACTTCCCAAGGCCTTTTCGAAGATTGAGCCACAGTTTCGTTATCTGGTGAAACAACAGGAAAAATACGGGTATCTTGTCTTTCTCAATATCAACATTTGCCGAAACAATATCGAGGATGCCAGGAGACTCACGGAGATCGCCCATGAGTACCGCATCGGCACGGATTATCACCTGAATGAGGCGCCTCACGATTTCGTGCGGACAGATCATTATAAACACAAGGAGGACAGCCTCTATATCCTTCCGGAGCAATATGATCAGGTGGACGAGTTATTGGACTGGCTCATAGAAAAACAACAAAGGGATCGCTGGCCCATGGTCAATCCGGTCGCCCATCTGGAGACACTGAAAAAGAGGATGAGAGGGACTATTCCGGCATGGGACTGTCGGGCCGGCCAGAGCGGATTTCTCATCCGGCCTGATGGGAGCCTTGCCCCCTGTTTCGACATGATCACCTATGATCATGATTGGGGCCATATCTGGAGGCCCAGGTTCGATCCCGAAGAATTGAAGGCCCTCAAGGCGAAGTGCCTTCCAAATTGTTCGTCCACCTGTTTCTATACCTTGGGACACTATTATAATCCCCGATACATCCCCGAGTGGGTCCGAAAACACGCGAGGGTGGGCTGAAAAGGACTGATTCCGGAATGTTAGGCCGGGGAGAGAAGGGGCCATCCCTCGAGTGTGCTTGAAAGGGAGGCGTCATTGAGACCGGAGATACGGATCGGGACTTCGGGATGGAATTACGATCATTGGAAAGGTCTCTTCTACCCAGAGGATCACCCCAAGTCGAGATGGTTGGAGTATTACTCCGGCCATTTCGACACGGTCGAACTCAATGCCACATTCTACCGTCTGCCGGCCCATACAACCTTTCTCAATTGGCACAGGCGTACCCCGGATTCTTTTTTGTGGTCCCTAAAGGCCAGCAGGTACCTGACCCATGTGCGAAGACTCGATGATCCTGAAGAACCCCTTCAGCGTTTCTACGAGGCGAGCGAAGGGCTCCAGAACAAGCGCGGTCCCATCCTCTTCCAGTTACCCCCGAGCCTTGCCTACGATGAAGGACTCCTGAAAAATTTTCTAGATCACTTGGATCCGGCCTGTCTCCATACGCTGGAAGTACGGCATCCCTCCTGGCTCCGGGACGATTTTTTCCGCGCCCTCGAGGAGTCCAACATCGCCTTTTGCATCTCCGACACGGCGGGCCGCTATCCATACACCGAGACCGTTACGGCCGACTTTGTTTACATCCGGCTCCACGGGTCAAAGACCCTCTATAAGTCATCCTATACGGAGGAAGAATTGTCCCTCTGGGCAGAGAAGATCAGGGCCTGGAACCGGACCACCTTTGTGTACTTCGACAACGATTACGGGGGACATGCCATAATGAATGCCAGGCGCCTGAAAGAACTCCTGAGCCTTCACCCCCACGTCGAATGACCCTTTCCTCACAGTCGGTCCATGGATCGATTCAGGTCTTTTAATCGAAAAAATAGGTGTTTCACCCCATGGGTTCCATCCTTGACTCTCATTACAATGATTTATTGAAACCTTGACCGACCGATTGTCTCTTATCAAGCGACCCACCTTCGGGCGAAATTCGAACAATGATATCAAATCAGGGAGGAACAATTCATGGAAGAGAAAAAGGACAAGGCCGCTTTCATTTGTGTAAAGGACACACTGGACGGCGCTTATCCGTCGCTGGTCCTTGCCATCAACGCGGCCCGTCAGGGGATGGAGGCCAAGGTTTTCTATTCCTTCATGGGGTTGAATATGCTCCTGAAAGGGGGAGCGGAAAGGGCCAAGTTCATTCCTCCCGGGGTGATGGGTGCCATTCCCGGCATGTCCACGATCGCTACGGGAATGATGAAAAAGAAGATTGACAAGGCCAACATCCCCAGCCTGGCCGAGCTCCAGGAGATAGCCCAACTGGAGGGCGTCGAGTTGATCGCATGCAAAATGAGTGTGGACATGATGGAGATCGATGAAAGCAAGCTAATTGAAGGGGCCATTGTCTGGACGGCGGAGGATTTCATCAAGTATGCCAAGGATTGCAGGATCTGCCTCTTCACCTAATCGTGCCCCAGGGGACCTTGTCCTTGACGCAGGAACAGGTGTCTCCAAATTCGGGATACAGCCTACAGCCCTTATCTTCTGATGCGTTCCTTTTGTCGCCTCACCTTTCGGATCCATCCAGGATCCTGTTGGAGGTAAATCTCTGCAAGACGGTTGAATTCCAATGCCTGGCCCCTGTTTCCCTTCATGATCCAGGCCTCGGCCAGGTAGTAATAGTTGCGGCCGTTACGGGGATCAAGAGCCACGGCCCTTTCAAGGATCCGGATTGCATCATCGGGTCTTTCGGCCTCCAGGAGCAGGCGGGCCTCTTCCGTGAGCCTTAAAGAGGCAAGGGTCCGGGGGCCGAGTCTTCTCCCGGGTTCAGGGACGCCGGGAGGGGAGGCGGGTGCCACCTTGGAAGGTGGTTCCGGTGCCCGGGCTGCAGGGGATTCACGTATTACGGGGGCACAACCCGCGGCAAGGAAGAGCACACATGCCAAGAGACCAGAGACCAACCTAGGAATTTTCAAATAAGTCATGGAGTTTCTCGATGATTTTCTTTAAGGGGTTTCGGGACCGGTGGATGGGGCAGTTTTCACCGGGAACCAGCCCCTCCAGGAAGACTTCCTTTATCGGATGGGGACACCGACCGGGCACGGCCAGTTTTCCGCTCTCAGGGCAGACGGCGGCCTCCACCACACCGGGCGGTTTCTGAAACCAGCCCCCCGAGAGGTGCTGGGGAATCTGCTTGATCAGGTCGGCCCATATGGGTAGTGCAGCGGAAGCCCCGGTTTCCCGGATGGAGGTGCCGTCGTCAAAGCCCACCCAGACAAGGGCCAGGATATCCGGGGTGTAGCCTACGAACCAGGCGTCCCGGTAATCGTTGGTTGTGCCGGTCTTTCCGGCCACGGGCAGAGTGACCCCGAATTTTCTCAGGGAACGCGCCGTTCCGCTTGTTACTACGCTGCGGAGCAAAGAGCTCATAATGTAGGCCTTGGCCGGGGAGGTCACCCTCTGAATGGTCATGTGGCGGCGTTCCAGAACGTTGCTCTTCTCGTCCACGACCTCTTTCAGGGACAGGGGAAAGGGAAGCAGTCCGTCTGCAGCAAAGGGACAGTAGGCCCTTGCGAGTTCTATGGGAATGACTTCAAGGGCCCCCAGGGCCAGTGAAGGATAAGGTTTCATGGGAGTGGAGAATCCGAAAAGACGGGCGGTCCTGGCAACGTTACCCAGTCCTACCTTCATGGCCAAGTCCACGGTCGCCAGATTCACCGAACGGGCAAGGGCTTCCCTCAGGCTGAGCCGTTTTTCCGGCACCGGGGAGAAGTTTCGGGGATTCCAGGACCTCCCCTTCACCTGGTAGGTAGCGGGAAGGTTGGAAAGCCGGGTGGCGGGGGAGAAACGATCCAGCCCGCATAGAAAGACAAAGGGTTTGAAGGCGCTTCCGGGTTGTCGTTTCGCCTGGGTCGCGCGGTTGAATTGGTTGACACCGTAATTCCGCCCCCCCACCAGGGCAAGGATGTAGCCGGTCTTGGGCTGCATGACGATGATCGCCCCCTGCAGCCGTTTCCCAGGGGCCCTGCGGGAGAGGCCGGGGTGTCGCTTCTCGATCCTTGCCAGGCCCCGGGAAAGGGCCTTCTCCGCAGCCCTCTGGACCTGGGTGTCCAGGGTGGTGTAAATTGAAAGTCCCAGGCTGGAGAGGACCTTTGGTGGGTAGAGGGCCTTGAGCTGCCGGGAGAGATAATCCATGAAGTAGGGGGCCTTTTTTCCGTAAGTATTGAACCCGGCGGGCAGTACGGGGGAAGTCACGGCCCTTTGATATTCTTCCCGTGAAATCCAACCTTGAGTGAACATCTGCTTCAGGACCGTATCCCTGCGGGCCTTACAGCGTTTCCTGCTGATATAAGGGGAATAGAGATTCGGGGCCCTTACGAGTCCTGCGATAGCCGCTCCCTCTTCCAGACTCAGTTCCTCCACAGGCTTTCCGAAGTAGAAAAGGGCTGCCTCTCCCAGCCCGTTGACCGCGACCGAACCCTTTTGACCGAAGTAGATCTCATTGAGGTAGATCTCCAGGATTTCGTCCTTGTCGTACATCAACTCGATGACCAGGGCCATGAGCATCTCCTTCAGTTTTCGCCTCAGGGTCCTTTCCGGTGTCAGGAAATAGTTCTTGGCCAGTTGCTGGGTGATTGTGGAGCCCCCCTGGGCTATCTTTCCCTTCCGCAGGTCGGTATAAAGGGCCCTGATGATCCCCCTGAGATCCAGGCCGTGGTGACGGTAGAAGCGCCTGTCCTCGGCGGCAAGGAAGGCCTTGAGGACATGGTCGGGCACCTGGCTGATGGAGATCAGCCGTCGCTGCTCCCTCTCGGGCCCGAAGAAGAGCATGAGTTCTTCGGGCTCCAGTTCCAGGAGGGGAATGCTCTTCCCGTTGCGGGCATCGACGATTGCGTGGATTTCTCCTCCCCCCATCCGGATGACGACGGGAAATCCATCCCTTTTGCGGGAGGGGAGCCGGAGATCCCGGAGGAAGATTTCGATGGACTTCTTCCCCCTTTTCCTCATTTCTCCCTTCCGGTTAGGGCGGTGTTCCACTTCCCGGTAACCTAAGTCTTTCAGCTTCTTGAAAAGGGAGGAGGAGAGGACCTTCTGGCCTGGGAAGAGGAGTGTGGAATCGGAATAGACCCGGGAAGGGATACTCCACCGCCTGTCGGAGAAACGCTTATCGATGTCCCTTGAAATGGACCACCCATAGAAAAGCAGGGGTAAAACGGCGAGTCCGAGGACAAGGCCGGCGCCCGTGAATATCGAAAAGAGGAGATGCCTTTTTTTCTCGAATCTTTTCATGCAGTAATGTCTATGGTCACTATTGTCCAAAATAGGATTTGCCGCTCCAAGCAGAGGCTTCGGATTTTCTCCGGAGCGGGCGTATTTCGGCCCTGAATCAGGACAGATGAAGGGCCGAAATCCGCAGTGC
>JAFDEE010000095.1 GCA_019310525.1 Deltaproteobacteria bacterium
AATCATTTCCAGGACGGTTCTGAGGGTCGCCCTCGATGGCGGGGGCATGATCCGCGTATGCAGAAAGGAGGTATTTCCATGGGAGGAAGAGGTCCATCCGACAAGGGGGGTCACCGGGGATATTCCCGGCGTGAATTCATCAAGACCGTAGGCATCGGTTCCCTGGCGCTCTCCGGGCTTCAGCTCAGCCCGTTACGCGCCTGGGCGGCGGGAGGAAACGAGCGTTATGTCTGGGGCTGTCCGAGCGAGTTCCAGAGCCTGGATCCCCATGCCATTTACGACGTGACATCGGAGAATATCCGGCTCAACCTTTACGACCACCTCTATCGCTATCTGGACAATCCACCCAAGATTCATCCCTGGCTCGCCGAAAGCTACAAGGTCTCCAAGGATGAACTCAAGTGGACCTTCGTCCTTCGGAAGGGAGCCAAGTTCCACAACGGCGACGAGGTGACTGCTGAGGCGGTGAAGTACAGCATGGAACGTCTCCTTGCCCTGGGAAAGGGGGCCTCGGCGCTCTTCAAGCCGGTCGTCGATCCGGACGGGGTGAAGGTCAAGGACCGTTACACCATCGAGTTCGGCTTGAAGGAACCTTATGCGCCCTTCCTGTCCATCATGCCCACCTTTTGTGTGGTGAATCCCAAGGTGGTGGAGGGAAAACCCGGGGCCTGGGGAAGCGAGTGGCTCTCCAGGAACGATGCGGGATCGGGAGCATACATGCTTGAGGACTACAGCCCGGGTGTGGGCTGGAAGGCGAAGCGGTTCAAAGACCACTGGATGGGCTGGAAGGGACAACACGTGGACAAGATCGAATTCCGCACTATCCACGAGACGGCCTCCCGGGTCATGGCCCTCATGAAGGGCGATATTCACGGGTGCGATGGTTACCTCCCCGTGGAACAGATCGAAAAACTCGAGAAGGCCAAGGACATCACCGTTTACGAGGAACAGTCCATGCGGATCTTCCTGATCCGGATGCACAACCAGCGCGCCCCCTTCAACGATGTCCATGTGCGCCGCGCCATCTGCTACGCCTTTGATTACGACGCGTTCATCAACAAGGTTCTCAAAGGGCGTGTGGCCCGGAACCCCGGTCCTATTCCCAACAACATGTGGGGAGCGCCCGCAGACCTCAAGGGATATACCTTTGATCTGCAAAAGGCCAAGGAGGAACTCAAGAAGGCCAAGGTCAAAGTGGACCGTCCGTTGAACATCCATCCCATGACGGGTTACTCTCAAACCGACGACGCCGCCCTCATCCTCCAGGCGGGACTTCGTGAACTGGGTATCAAGGTCAATATCGTAAGGGAGACCTGGCCGACCCTTTCCGGAAAAACAAAGGATATCAACACGTCCCCCGACATGTGGATCCACTGGGTGAGCACCTATTACGCGGATCCTGAGAACTGGATCGGAGAGATGTACAGCTCCAGCCGGTGGGGGGCATGGAAGGCCTCGGCCTGGTACAAGAACCCGGAAGTGGATGAGATCCTCCGGAAGGCTCGTACTGTGAGTGACCAGGAGGTCCGAAGGAAACTCTACGAAAAGGCGAGCCGTATCGTGGTCAAGGATGCGGCCGACATCTGGATTTATAACACGAAGTGGTACGGTCCTTACCGGAACAACGTTAAGGGCCTGAGATTCTGCCCCATCGGAAACGGCCAGGAATGCCGCTGGATCTACCTGGTATGAGACGGCATCGGGCCTGAAGTTGAACCCTGCCTCCCCCGCAGCTCCACCCTGAGCGGAAGGGGGAGGCGTTCTTTTGTTTCGATATGCAGTTCAGTTTGTTGATATATACTTTAAAGAGGATCCTGTACGCCGTTCCCACGATTTTCGGTCTTCTCATCCTCGTGTTCGTGATTTCCCGTGTGATCCCGGCCGACCCGGCGGCCCTGGTGGCGGGCGAGATGGCCACCCCCGAGCAGGTTAAGGAACTGCGCCAGCGTTACCACTTCGACGATCCCCTGCATGTCCAGCTCGTCCTCTATTTCAAACAACTCGCACGGGGCGACCTGGGTATGAGCCTTTACTCGGGACGAAAGGTCCTGGACGATCTTGTGGAGCGTTTTCCGGCCACCCTGGAGCTGACCCTCGTTTCCATGCTCCTCTCGATACTTATCGGGGTACCCCTGGGGATCGTAGCGGCCCTCAAGCGCAATTCCACACTGGACCACCTGCTGCGGGGGGTGACGGTCGGGGGGCTGGCTATCGCGAGCTTCTGGCTGGGGATCATGCTCCAGCTCTTCTTCAGCATGTGGCTGGGCATCACCCCTCTTGGCGGACGGATCGACACTGAGCCTCCCACCTTCATCACCGGAATGTACATCCTGGATTCCCTCCTCACCCTCAATTGGGGGGCCCTTTGGAGTTCCCTACGGCATATGGCTCTCCCCGCCCTCACCCTGGCCTTCGCCTCCTTCGCCACCATCACCCGGTTTACCCGTTCCGGTGTCCTGGACGTGGTGCAGCAGGACTATATCCTCTATGAGAGGTCCATGGGTCTGCCCCCGCGGCTCATCATCTACAAGTACATGCTGCGGAACGCTATCATCGCCACCGTGACCCAGATCGGACTCCTGTTCGGCCTGCTCCTGGCCGGTACCGTTGTCATTGAGACGGTCTTCGACTGGCCGGGTCTGGGGCTTTACGCCTTCAACGCCATCGTGCTTTCGGATTATCAGGCCATCCTGGGGGTGACCCTCTGGGCGGGTATCGCTTACGTGACCGTGAATCTCCTGGTGGACGTGGCCATCAGCCTGGTCGATCCTAGGAAGGCGGAACTATGACAGGATTTCGGCTTGCATGGAGGAAGTTTACAAGGGACCGGCTGGCCTTAACGGGCTTCCTCATCATCCTTAGTCTCGTGGCAGCCGCATTGTTTGCAGGCCTTTTAGCCCCTTACCCCGAGGACACCTTTCGCATACATCCGGCCGAGCGGTTGAGCCCGCCTTCCGCTGAGCACCTTCTCGGAACGGACAGCATGGGCCGGGATATCCTGAGTCGTCTCCTTTTCGGCGCCAGGGTCACGCTTGTCATCTCAATGATCGCCGTGGGGGTCTCCCTCCTGATCGGTGTTCCCCTGGGGCTCCTGGCCGGGTACTTCGAGAACTGGTTCAGCGAGTTCATCATGCGGGTGGCGGATATCTTTCTGTCCATTCCCCAGGTGATCCTCGCCATCTTCCTCGCCCAGTCCTTCCGGCCGAGCATCCGGAGCGTTATCCTGGCCCTCTCCATCACATACTGGCCTTGGTTCACGAGGATCGTCTACGCGGAGACCCGCAGCCTGAAAAAGACGGCTTTCCTTGAGGCGACCGAGGCCTTGGGGGCCGGGACGATACGGACCGTTCTTCTTCACGTGCTCCCCAACGTGTCCTCTTCCATTATCGTTCGGAGCTCCATAGGTATGGGATTTACTATTCTTACGGCCGCGACCCTCGGATTCCTGGGCGTAGGGGCCCAGCCCCCGACCCCGGAATGGGGCGTGACGATCGCCGAGTCCAGGCAGTATCTACCTGATGCCTGGTGGTACGCCACCTTTCCGGGGCTGGCCATCTTTATTGTGGTCATGGGTTTCAACATGCTCGGGGACGGGCTCAGAGACATCCTGGATCCCCGGATTCGAAGGGGGTTTGATTAGCCTTGGCGCGCGATCGGAAAAACACCCTCCTCGCAGTCGAGGACCTCAGCGTCCATTTTCACACGGACCGGGGAGTGGTTCGGGCCTTGGAGCAGGTCCAATTGACCGTTGGAAAAGGGGAGGTGGTCGGGCTCATTGGCGAGAGTGGATCGGGCAAGACCACCACGGTGCGGAGCGTTCTGCGGATCCTTCCCCCTTCGGCACGAATTACAGAGGGTTCCGTGCATTTTCTGGGCAAGGATCTCTTGGCCATGCCTGAAAAGGAGCTGAACGAAACGGTCCGGGGACGCGGGATCACCCTCGTGCCACAGGATCCTTTCAACTCTTTAAACCCGGTGTTTACGGTAGGGACACAGATTCGTGACATCCTCAAGTGGAAGGGAGGAAAGGGGCTTTCGGAAGGAACGGGGTTGGAGCGGATCAAGGAGATACTCCAGGAGGTCCAGATCCCTTCGCCAGTAAAACAACTCCGGAAATACCCCCACCAGTTCAGCGGGGGGCAGCGCCAGCGCCTCATGATCGCCATGGCCCTGTTGCCCCGTCCGAGCCTGGTCATTGCGGATGAACCGACGACCGCCCTGGATGTGACGGTGGAGGCCCAGATCCTCCGGCTCTTCAGGGGCCTGGTGGAGGAAAGAGGAATCTCTGTCCTGTTCATCACTCATGATCTCGGAGTGGCGAGCCAGATCTGCAAAAGGATCGTAGTCATGTACGCGGGCCAGGACATGGAAGATGCGCCCGCCGAAAGGATCTTCGAGTCTCCCGGGCATCCCTATACTCGGGAGCTCCTGGAAAGTTTACCCAATCCCGAGGGGAACATCCGGGATATCCCCGGGGAGGTGCCGAGCCTCCTTAATCCGCCTGAAGGGTGCCGGTTCCATCCCCGTTGTCCCCTGGCCGAGGTCAGATGTACCCGGGAGCGGCCCCCTAAGGTTGAAATCGATTCAGAGCACTGGGTCCGGTGCTTTCGCCCGCTGGAGTAAGCTCATGGTGGAACCGATCCTCGAGGTTCGGCGATTGAAAAAGTATTTCAAGGGACCCGGCGGGTTCCTGGAACGCCGGGTCCCTCTTGTAAGGGCCCTGGACGGAGTCTCCTTCCGGGTCTTCCCCGGTGAGACCTTCGGGTTCGTGGGAGAGAGCGGCTGCGGCAAATCCACCCTGGGAAAGACTGTTCTCGGCATTTACCGGGCCACCGGGGGCGAGGTCCTTTTCAAGGGGAGAAATATCACCGGCCTTTCGAAGAGGGAGGCCATCCGGGTCAGGAAAGAGATCCAGTATGTCTACCAGGATCCTGGCTCTTCCTTGGACCCCCACTGGAAGATCAAGCGGATTCTCGCTGAACCCCTCCATATCCATACAGACTTGGACCGGAAGGCCATCGATGAGCGGATCCGGGAGATGCTCGGGGCGGTAGGTTTAGGAGAGGAGCATCTCACCCTCTATCCCCACGAATTCAGCGGCGGACAACAAAGACGGCTGGGTCTGGCCCGAATTCTTTGTCTGAATCCTTCTCTTGTCATCCTGGACGAGCCCACCTCGGGATTGGACGTCTCGGTCCAGGCCACGATCCTGAAACTTTTCCTGGACCTCAAGTCCAGGTTCGACCTGACTTATATCTTCATATCCCACAACTTGAGTGTCGTTCGCATGATGTGCCAGCGACTGGCGGTCATGTATGCCGGCAAGATCATGGAGATGGGAGAAACACCTGCCATTTTTGAAAATCCGGTCCATCCTTATACCCGGTTTCTCCTTTCGGCCATTCCGATAATCGGAAAAAAGGCAGGGAGCGGGGAAGAGATCTCGGTATCCGGGGAGCCGCCCAACCCGGAAGATTTTCCTCCCGGGTGCCGGTTTCATCCCCGATGCCCCCATGCAACCGATCTGTGCCGGAAAGACGCCCCCGAGCTGCGCCGGTTGGAAGAAAACCGCTGGATCGCCTGTCACCGGGACCTGTGAAATTGTGTCCAACAACCATATTTTGGGCATGAGAGCCTCATTCCTGAATCCCTGTCCGCCGCTTTCTGGCGGGCCTGCGCGCCTTGCACTTGCCTGCCTCAGGCAGGTCCCCTGAAAACTCGGAAATCGCTCAATTTAGGTAACAGGAGGAAATTTCATGAACACTGACAAGAAGGCCCTTCGCAGACAGGTCGCCCGCAGGATTGAGACCCATGCGAATGAACTGGTCAGAATCACCCGGGATCTCATTCGAATCCCATCGGTCAACCCGCCTGGCGATTATGAGGAAATGGCGGAGAAAATGGCCGAGCTGTACGAGGCCGAGGGCCTGAAACCGGTGGTCCTGCAAGCCCCCCGGGAAGAGGTGGAAGCCCTGGGCCTTGCCTGGCCCCGGCCGAATGTGGTGGCCCTGGCAGAGGGCTCGGAGCGAAAACCGGTATTTTGCCTGGACGCCCACATGGACGTAGTCGCCCCCGGAGAAGAGTCCCTGTGGACCCACCCCCCCTTCTCCGGGGCGTTCGTAGACGGGAGGGTTTACGGCCGAGGAGCTGAGGACACGAAGGGTCATCTGGCGATCCAGATCATCGTCTACCGGGCATTGCGGGAGGCCGGGATCAAGCTTAAAGGAGATCTCCTCCTCACGGCCACCGTGGATGATGAGATCGGGCAATGGCCGGGCATGGGATATCTAATCGAGCGGGGGCTGGAGGAAAGCGGTTTTCCACGTCCGGATTACCATGTCGTGGGGGAGCCGACCGGAATAGACCTCCTTGGCTGCCTGGCGCGGGGCAGGCTTTGGTATGAATTCATCCTCAAGGGACGATCCGCCCATGGGGGGAATCCTTCAGAAGGGGTTAACGCCATCGAGAAGGCGATCGATCTGGCGAACGCCGTCCGCCGTCTCGATCTGCATGCCGATCCCCTCATGGGGGCGACCACGGTAAACTTAGGCATTCTTCAAGGGGGAGAGGCGATCAACGTCGTCCCCGACCGCTGCAAGATCACCTTCGACATTCGCCCTGCTCGGAAAAAGGAGGTCATAAAGGAATTCATGGACCGAACCCTCCGGGATTTGCAGGAAAGGGATCCCGAATTCGTGGTGGAGAGCATGCGGTTGTTGAACGACAGGCAGACGGGCGGGATCGGCCCGGACCACCCCTTCGTACAGACGGTGCGCAGGATTACACGCGAGATGACGGGCAAGGAGGTGATTCCCACGGGAAACATGGAAGGATATTCATCTCTGGGGAATGCTTACTGGACCTCCCAGGCAGGCATTGCAGGCATCATGTACGGGGGAGGGGCCTTCTCCAGGGCCCACAGCGTGGATGAGTACATTACCGTGGATGAGCTGGTGGAGACCGCGAAGGTTTTTGCCGGCCTTGTTATTGAGCTTTGCGCCTAGATTCTCAGGGGAGGTAGACGCATGGAGGACCTTTCCGGGCAGGTGATCATGGTAACGGGGGCCTCACGGGGTATCGGACAGGCTGTGACCCATGTACTTCTTGCCCATGGGGCCCGGGTGGCGGCCTGCGCCAGGGGTCGCGAGGGGCTGGAGCGGCTCAAGGCGGGTGCGGGTAGGTCCTCTGAGGACCATCTCTTCACCTTCCCCTGCGATGTCTCCAGGGCCGAACAGGCGGCGGCCTTCGTGGAGGCGGCGGTCGGTCGGTTCGGGACCCTGGATGGCCTGGTGAACAATGCCGGGCTCTACCCGGTAACGAATTTCCTGGAGCTTGGTGAAGAGGAATGGGACCAGGTCCTCGGGGTGAATCTGAAGGGACCCTTTCTCCTTACCCAGGCCGTGGCCAGGGTCATGATAGAGAGAAAGGTCCGGGGCCGGGTCGTCAACGTGAGCTCGACGGCAAGCCTCGTTTCCCGGCCGGGCACAGCCCATTATGCTTCCTCCAAAGCCGGACTCAACATGCTCACCCGGGTCCTCGCGGTGGAATTGGCCCCTTTCGGCATCCGGGTGAACGCGGTACTGCCCGGCCTCATCGGCACGGAGGAAGTGATCTCCAGGTTGGGAGAAAGGGAGGCTGGAGCGGAACACGGGACCAAGCTCGCCCGAATTCCCTTGGGAGAGGCCGGGAGGCCGGGGGACGTGTCGGACGCCGTCCTCTATCTTCTCTCAGAAAAGAGCAGGTATTGTACCGGGGCCCTCTTGGTGGTGGATGGCGGATACTCCCTGGGAATCCCCTCTTATGGGGCCGGATCCGGGAAGAACGAGAAGGGCGGGGTATTTCAGGAGCCGTGAATTCGGAGCACGAGCCCTGCCAACATGGCCGCACCAACCGGAAGAGCGGCGTCCGTGAAATCGAATTGATCGTTGTGCAGCCCCATAATTTTTTTGCCCGGGAGCGCCAGGCCCAGACGGAACAACACCCCACAGGGGCCCTCCTGGAGGTAGAGTGAGAAATCCTCTGAACCCATGGTAGGCCCTGGAAGTTCTTCGACCCGGTCCGGGCCCAGCACTTCCCTCGCCGTTTCCTCGACCGTGCGGGTAAGTTCCGGGTCGTTCACGAGGGGTGGGACGAGTTCCGTCCATTCGAGATCCCCCTCGCATCCAAAGGCTGTGGCTGTTCCTTTGACCACGCGTTCCAGCCGTCGGCGGATTTCCTCCCGAAGTCCCTCCCGCATGCAACGGACGGTTCCTTCCAGCAGGGCCTCCCGGGGGATTACATTGAAGGCCCGGCCCCCTTCCATGGTGCAGACAGATAGGACAGCCCGCTCCAGGGCATCCGTTTCGCGGCTGATGATCCCCTGCATCGCTGTAACGGCATGGGCTGCTGCGAGGATCGGGTCCACGGCCCTGTGGGGATAGGCCCCGTGCCCGCCCCGCCCCTTGATGCGGACCTTGAATCGGTCGGCCGATGCCATGGCGGGTCCTGCCAGGACCCCGATCTTGCCCACTGCGATATAGGGCCACCCGTGGGCTGCGATGATCCGGTCCAACGGAGGGTTCTGAAGGCAACCCGCGGCGATCAATGCCCGGGCACCGGTCAAAAGTTCCTCGGCCGGTTGGAAAAGGAATTTGACGACGCCGGAGAATCGGTCCCGCAAGCCTGAGAGAATGTGGGCCGTACCCAGGAGAAGGGCCACGTGGCCGTCATGGCCGCAGGCATGCATCACCCCTCTGTTTTCGGAGGCATAAGGGAGTCCCGTCCTCTCGGTCACCGGAAGGGCGTCCATGTCCGCGCGGAGACCGGTGGCGGTATCCGGTCCGGACCCGGATCCTCTCAAGAGAGCGACCACGCCGGTTTCAAGTTCCAAGGGCTGGATCTCCAGCCCGAGGCGGGCCAGTTCCTCCCTTACGAGAGCGGTGGTTTTTCTTTCCTGGAATCCCAGTTCGGGATTCTTGTGGATTCCGCGGCGGATTTCGGTAAGGTATCCCTCCAATTCTCTCGCCTGCTCCAAGATGCCTCGCAGCTCCATTCCGCTTCCTCCTTTCATCTCTCTTGCGTTTCGGGTCCAAAGCAGGGATCCGGGGCCTTGGCGGCGATTCCCGTCTGAGTCGGGAATCCCCCGGCTATTCCCCGAATCTCATCCTGCTCTTCGATCACGCGCATTTCCTTCCACTTGCCCTGCTTGTATCGGAGCATGAAGGCGACGCCAAGGGCACAGACGTAAAGGGTGGCGATGGTCCAGACCGTGAAAAGTCCCCCGCCGAAGACCTCCACCGCCAGGTAGGTGGGGATAATCATCATGCCCAGACACATGGCTCCCACGGTCCACATGATGAACCGAGTGTCACCGGCACCCTTTATTGCTCCCGAAAAAATCAGGTTCAGGGAATCGAAGAGGCAGAAGACGGCCACGAAGCGGAGCAAGATGACCCCCAGGTCGCTGATTTCGGCGTACTCGAGGGCGCTGGAGGCGCCGTCCTTGAATAGGTCGAGGAGAGGCCTTGGGGTTAGAAGAAAAACTGCTGAAATCAGCATCATGTAGAACAGGGTAATGTGAAGCGCACTGGAGGTGGAGTAGACTCCATCCTCGGGATTGCCCCGGCCCACTGCCTGGCCCACGAGGGTGGAGTTTCCGATATGGAAACCCACCATGGGCAGGAAGGACAATGATTCAATGGAAAGTACGATGTTGGAGGCGGCAAGCTCCAGGTCCCCCAGGCGGCCGATCATCTGAATGAAGAAGGTGAACCCTGAGATTTCCAGAAAAAATTGGATGCCGCTTGGAAGGCCATAACGCATGAGACGGCCGAAGAGATCCCTGTCGAATCTTCGGGCCCGCCAGGTCCCGTAAGTTCGTCGGTTGCCCCGGCTGAAGATGAGCAGGGCCAGGACAGTGACGATGACGGCGTAAGCCGCAACGGTGGCGATCCCCGCACCCACGATCCCGAGTTCCGGAAAGGGCCCCACACCGTTGATGAGGCAGTAGTCCAAAGGGATGTTGACCGCGGCTCCCGTCATGTGAACCGCCATAGTAGTCCAGGTCAGCCCACGACCCGTATAAAATGCGGCCAGGGCCGAGCCCAGCACCGGGAGCCCGGCCCCAAGGGTCAGGATGTTGAAGTAGGTCACTTCCAGGGTGCGAACCTGGGGTGAGTGTCCTATAAGGTTGAAAAGTTGTTTCGAAACAAAACAGAGGGATGCAAGGAAAAGCGCTGAGAACAGAGAAAAATAGATCCCCTGCCACAGGGACGCTCCGACCTTGGTGTAGGCCCGCGCGCCGGTGTACTGAGCGACAAAGGCGTTTGTGTATGTGGCCACCCCCATGAAGAAGGAGATGGCCGTAAAGGAGAGGATACCCGCCGGAAGGGCTGCTGAGATGGCATTGATGGAGTAATTGGCCAGGAACACCCGGTCCGTAAACTGCATGAGGGTGAGCGAACCCATGGAGGCCACGAGCGGCAGGCTGATGGCCAGGACATCTCGGTATCCGTTAGGGTGTTTCCAGCGCTCAATCATCATGAATCCTTTTTTTAGTAGGGTTCAAGGATTCAAGGGGCCCAGGGTTCGAGTGAGAAACCGGGATTTAAAGTAAAGATGTTTTTCACTTGACCCCTTGGCCCCTAAGCTTACGGCTTCAGCCGATAGTAGTTTAATCCTCGAAATACTCCAATGTATGGATGCCTGTCCCTCCTGGCATCCCTCACGGGGCGGTTAAAATTTTCGCCTTCCTTGACCCTTGGACAAAATTGAACATTTTTCAAAGGTCTCGATGCCTGAAGGGGCGCGCTTCACGGTACGGTGGCGGGGGTTGTGCAAGGCCTTGCCGCTGACAATGTCAATTTGGAAAAGGGGAACGGCCTTTGCCGGGAAAGGAAATTGACGTGTCAGGGAGAAAGAGGGTGTAATAGAATGAAACTCCCGGTCAACCAGTCAATCTTTCATCCTGCCCGGTTAAGCCTTAACAGGATGGATTTATTTATTGCCCCATTCGTGGAATGAAAGAAAGACTCTCGCTTTCAGTTCGATCGTTTTTTTAATTCCAAAATGCCTCGAGCGGGACACACAGGAGCATTTGTCGGAAAACCAGGAGATGCGCGAGACAGCGGCTGTCATTGTGAATCCGATCGCGGGAAAGAGGGATGGCCTCAGACGTGCGGAGTCGGTGCTGAGAATCCTGGAGAAGGCCGGCCTAAGGGCTGTTTCCCTCGAAACCCGGAGACCTGGACACGGACGGGAATTGGCAAGGGAACATGCCAAGCGCGTTCAGGTCCTGGTTTGCGTGGGAGGGGATGGGACCCTTAACGAGGTCGTAAACGGTCTGATGGACGCCTCATCCGAGACACCGGTGGCCGTGATTCCCGCGGGAACCGCCAATATGGTATCAAAGGAACTTGGACTTCCACCCGATTTAAGTTCTCAGGTGAGACCGGCCGTTGAGGGTGGGTTGTGCTGGATCGATCTGGGGTGTACGGGGGAGAGGTTCTTCCTCTTATGCGCAGGGGCGGGGTTTGATGCGGCCGTGGTGGAGGCCATGGCCAGGAAACGGCAGGGGCGCGCCATTTCCCTGAGGAGTTATCTCCCCCTGGTGATGGCCAAGATGTTTCAATACCCCTTCCCCCCGATACGGGTCAAAGTGGACGGCAACCTGGTGGATGAGGAGACCATCCTGGCTGTGGTGGGAAATATGCCGCGCTACGGTGGGTTTTTCAAACTATTTCGAGATGCCACACCCCAGGATGGCTTCCTGGATGTTTGTTGCTTCAAGAGGAAAAGCCCCATCAACTTCGTGCGCCATGCATACTCGGCCTATCGGGGAAGCCTCCACGAGGTAGAGGGGGATGTGGCCTTTCACAGGGGGAAAGAGATTATCCTCGACTCGGAAGGGCGGGTTCCTTTCCATGTGGATGGGGATCCCTTTGGAGAACTCCCGGCACGGATCCACGTAGTTCCCAGGGCCGTTTCCCTTTGTGTCCCTGAAAGGACAACGGCGCGCCTCTGGAGGCCCTAAGATAGAATAGGCCGAATTTTTCGATGAAATCGGCAACATTTGGTGTAGCCAAAAGCAACACATTTCATATCTAACTGAAATAATTGAAACAATAAATTAAGCGGACCGGTTTTGTCTTGACTTCCTGTAGCCTTTCTTTCCTCTTGGAACACGCTTCATTTTTCCCCTGCTCATCATTACATTCAGCGAATCATCGCTAACTTGCCGACAATTCAGGTGGTTAGGTGGCCCCGACCAACGAAAGTCCACCCTGGCATCCCCATTGCACTAAAACACACCTGATGAAAGGGGTAATGAATGGGGATTGGACAAGGATGAGAGAAGATCTCAAGGGGAAGGAGGAAAAGGGATGCCAGGAAAAGCAAAAGATCGGGAAAAGAAGAAAGGGATCATGGGTTTCCAGGTGCTTGAAAAGGAATGCATCTGGATGAAGGCGGGGGTCGTCAACTTTCGACTCTGCGACAATGCTTATGATTGTTTCAATTGCCCCTTTGACAGGGGTATGCGGAAGGCCATGGAAAAGGAGGGTTCGCCCGACTCAAGGGGCAGCCAACCGGGATGGGTGCAGCAGTTGAAGGAGCGCTATCGTGGGGCTTCCAGGCCATGCCGTCATTACTTGACGGGCCACATCGAGGCGCCCAAGATCTGTTCCTGGAACTATGAATGTTACCACTGTCCTTACGACCAGATGATGGATGAACTGGACATGACGGGCATGGGGAGCGCACCTGCCTATCGCCGGGTTTCAGGTTTCAAGATGGCGGAGGGATATTACTATCACATGGGTCATGCCTGGGCACGTTTCGAGCACGGGGGCCGGGTGAGGGTCGGCCTGGACGGCTTTGCGACAAAGCTGTTCGGTGCCATTCAAGACCTGAGCCTCCCACCCCTGGGGGCAGCCCTGAAACAGGACCAGGTTGGATGGGTCTTTGGGCGGGATGAGCGGAGGGCCGCCGTGCTCTCCCCCGTGTCCGGCACCGTGCTTGCAGTTAACCACAAGGCAGGGGAATACCCGGCACTCGCTAGTCAAGACCCTTACAGGGAGGGGTGGCTGCTTATCATTGAGCCCGATCTTCCCAAACGAAATCTCAAGAATCTCTATTTCGAAGAGGAAAGTTACCGGTGGATGGAGAGGGAGAGTCGCAAACTGATGGCCCTCATAGGGCAAGATTATGAAAAACTCGCGGCCACGGGCGGCGAAGTCCTGGACGACCTCTATGGTCGTTACCCGGATCTGGGATGGGATCGCCTGGTGCAAGAGTTTCTCCATACGGAAGCGACTTAGTTTCCCGGGGTTTTTCAGGAATTGTAAACGTCCCTGTACCGGGAAAAACTTCAAGGGGGGAGTGGAGGGGTTGATCGAGAATCGTGCTTCAAGGCCGCGAAGCGCGCTTGAAGGCATCCCGGAGGTAGAGAGAGCAATACTTGCAAAGGAAAAGAGGGGTCTGGTCCAGGTCCCTCAAGCTGCCTGAAAAGTGCATGACACACCTTTTCTCCCGGCAATGGAGGAGATCGAAAAGGTGTCCGGTTTCATGGAGGGCGACCTTGGCGGTTCTTTCGAGGAGTTGAGAAAGGGGTGCTGGGGCGCCGTCCTCCCTTTTCCTCAATCGGTGGAGAGAGACCAGTGCATGTCTGCCTCCCTGTTCGGCTTCACCGAAAACATGGGTGAGGATCGGGACGAAGAGGTCAACGTCCACAATACCGATCACTTTTTGAGAGTTTCGAAAGGGCCTTTTTCCCAGTGCCTTTAGAATGAGTCCGGCATCAAACTGGCGTCGCCCGGGGTCGAAGGCGTAGTCCGGATGCCCCATGGGTGAGAGGATGTCCACTTGTAGATGGAAGTATCCCAGGAGGTGGGCGGCAACGGTTTTTGCGAAAATCCCGTCCAGGTTTCCAATGGGTACGACGCCGACTCGTATCGGTTTTTCGTTCATGTGATGCTGTATCATCGGGCCTGATCAGGACGGGCGCTGCAGTCCGTACCTTTTGATCATCTTGTGTAACGTGACCCGGTTGATATCCAGGACCTCGGCGGCGCGGGTCACGTTCCACCCGCACTCTTCAAGGACTTTTTCGATGTACCGCCTTTCCACCTCCCGCAACGATCTCCGCTTCACCTCCAGGGGCTGGGGGGCAGCCAGGAAGGAGAAACTTTCACTCCCCAGCGTCCTTGACTTGGAGAGCACAACGGCCCGTTCAATGGCGTTCTCGAGTTCCCGCACGTTTCCCGGCCAATCGTACCTTTTCAAGATCTCCATGGCTTCCCGGTCGATATGGTCCACCCTCTTTGCCGTTTCCCTGCTGTATTTTTGGAGAAAATGCTGGACGAGCAGGGGTATGTCTTCCTTCCTTTCCCTCAAGGGGGGGACGCGAATCATGATCACGTTGATGCGGTAGTAGAAGTCCTCCCTGAAATTTCCTTGAGCGACCGCTTTTTCGAGGTTCCGTCTCGTGGCCGATATCAGCCGGAAATCCACGTCGATAGGATGCCGATCGCCGATCCGGGTGATCTTTTTTTCTTCCAGGACCCGCAAGAGGTCCACCTGCATCTTGGGACTTATCTCCCCGATTTCATCCAAAAAGAGAGTACCGCCGGATACGATGTCCAGGTAGCCCTTGCGGCCGCTGACAGCCCCGGTGAAGGCCCCCTTCCGGTATCCGAACAACTCGCTCTCCAGGAGCGTGTCGGGCAGTGCCCCGCAATTGATGGCCACAAAGGGACCGTTGGCCCGGGGGCTTTTGGCATGAATCGCTTTTGCGATCAGTTCCTTGCCCGTTCCGGTCTCTCCGACGATCAGGATGGAGGAATTGCTTTGGGCGACCTCCGGAATGAGCCGAAAGATCTCCTCCATCTTTGGGGACTGACCGATGATATTGTCGAATCGGGTCATTTCCTCGATTCGGTCCCTGAGATACCGGCATTGGGAAACCAGGGCCCTTTGTTGGGCCACCTTCTGCATGACAAGGGTTACCTGTTCAGGCTTGAATGGCTTGAGGAGGTAGTCGGTCGCCCCAAGTTTCATGGCCTTCACGGCCGTATCAATGGAGCCGTAGGCAGTGATAATAACGACGATGGTATCGGGGTACTCTTCCTTGATTCTCTCCAGTAATTCGATCCCGTCCATTCCCGGCATCTTGATGTCTACGAAGAGGAGGTCAAAGGCCGTCTTCTCCAGCTTCTCCAAGGCCTCGGATCCGGAGGCCGCAGCCTCCACCCGGTGTCCGTACTTTCGAAACCAGTGAATGAAGGATTCACGAATGATCATCTCATCATCCACGATCATGATGCTCATTTTTTCATCCATGATCTTCTCCGCGAATGGTCAAGGATTCGGGGATATGGGGAAGTTCAAGATAAACTTCGTGCCGGCACCCACCCGGCTCTCGATTCGAATCTTGCCACCGTGGGATCTCACGATTCCATGGACGATGGAAAGGCCCAGGCCGGTTCCCTCCCCTTCCTCCTTGGTTGTAAAAAAGGGATCAAAGATATGGTCGAGATCCTCTTCCCGAATCCCGCATCCGGTATCCTCTACGGTGACCTCGGCAAGTTCTTCGGATTCATCCCACTGCGTGGTGATGGAAAGTTTCCCTCCGTCGGGCATGGCCTCCATGGCGTTGAAGGCCAGATTGAGAAAACATTGCTGGAGCTGATTGACATCCCCCTGGACGATCAAGGGAGTGGTATGGAGGTTCAGGTAGAGTTGGATCTCCTGGAGTTCCATCTTATGGCGGGTCAGCGTGATGACTTCCCGTAGGACCTGGTTGAGGTCCAGGCGGCGAAACTTGCGGGTCGATTGACGGGAAAAGGAAAGAAGACCGGATATGATGTTTCCGCATCGTTCCAGTTCCCTGGACATGATGGGGAGAAACTCCCTGAATTTATTCAGTTCTTCAGGTCCAGGGTCACCTTCCTCGAGCATCTCCTCCATGAGTTTGCTGAATGTGAGCAACCCTTGAATCGGGTTGTTGATTTCGTGGACGCTGCTGGCCACGAGTTTTCCAAGGGACATGAGGCGGTCTTCCTGGATGAGCTTTTTCATGTCGGCCTTCACGGCCCTGAGGCGTCTTTCCCATCGTGTGGCCAGTTCATCAGTGATGTCTCTCCATACCTCGATGACCTGGATGATTTCGCCCTTTTGATCCTTGAGGGGATAGGTCACCATGTCGCAGTATATCGTCTGACCGCCCTTGACCGGATGTTCGTGGATGACATGGGCGGAGTTGCCGGTCCGCAACGTGTCCATCATGGGGCAGCCCTGCTCCGGGTGAGATACAGAGCAGGGGGCCGTGAGTTCATGGGTGATCTCATAACAATGGGCACCGATGACCTCTTCCCGCGGTTTCTGAACAGCGGCCAGGTATGGTTCATTGGCTTCCACGATGGTGAAATCCGGGTTCAGGACCACGATACGCTCGTTCGCCTGGTGGATGAGAAAGTCCGTGGCCGCCCGGGCGGAGGCCAACTGGTTTGCAGCGGATTTCAACTTTTGGTCTATATTGAAAAGGCCGGCCAATAATCTCCCGATGTTGCGGTCCAGCACACCGACACCCTCGGGTTTGAGGCAGATGAGGTCGTGGAAGACCTTGCGGTCATTGGTAAGCTCGATCAGGGCATGCAGGTTTTTGATCTTGAAGAGATCCTTAAGGTTTGTGGTGGTGAAAATACCCTTGGACTTTGCGTAAAGGAGCCCCTTGGCCCTGGGATTGATGTCGCAGACCCCTACTATGTTTATATCCAGGAAGTCGAGACTGCTTTTTTCAAGAAGACTTAAGATGACCTTGCAGCCCCTGCCTCCGCCCACGATGGCCAGATTCAGGGTCAATTTTCCGGGTGATTGCTCCAAGGGGTGCTCCTCTTAAAGTGCCGCTGGGCTGAAAGCCCGGAACGGGGTGAGTTTATTGTAAAAACGGCATTGGAGGCGACCGGCGTGGTGAGGGGATTTATATTTCCCTAGAAGATAAAGGTAAAAATCGCAGTGGTCAAGGGTGGGGTGCCCCTACGATGGCAGGCTCCTTTGATTTCCATAACGGATTTTTATCCGCCCTCGCAGAAAACCACGGGCTTGGCCGTGGATGAATGTGCAAACAATTGTTGTGCTACAGCGTGATGCGGCCCAAGGCCAGAGGCGGATAACCGCGGCGTAGCCGAAGGCGAAGACGGGTATTTTGGGGGACCACGGGTTTACCCGTGGGGCTCCATCAGCGTTAGAAGAGAACCGATTAACTCGTGCCCATCCATAAATGGCCAATTTCCGCAATCTCTGCGCCTGCCTGTGCCGGGCCTATCTGCCGTTCCGACGGGACAGGCAGGCACGGCAGACAGGTCAGGCTCAGATTTTAATGTCCCGGTCTTTAAATGGGAGAACCTTGGCCTTTCCAGGCGAAAACTTTAGCTGGATCGTTTTTTTTAGTAGGGTTCAAGGATTCAAGGGGCCCAGGGTTCGAGTGAGAAACCGGGATTTAAAGAAAGATGTTTTTCACTTGACCCCTCGACCCCTTGGCCCCTAAGCTTACGGCTTCAGCCGATAGTAGTTTAATCTTCAAAATACTACAATGTATGGACGCTTGTCCCGCTTGGCATCTCAAGCGGGGCGGTTAAAATCTTCGCCTTCCTTGACCTTGCACAAATTTTCTCATTTATGGATGGACACTAACTCATTTTTTTCTTGACAAAAGCACTCTTCAAACGTTCAATTATTGAACGCCAAATAGCGTTCAAAATTTGAACATTCTTCTTATGGGCCGATACACTACATAACTCTAAACTAAACTGAGCGTTTCAAAATTTTGAAACGCTCAGTTTAGGTCCAAATCGACGGACTACACTCTAGTGGAAAAAGAAGACTTTTATACGCTTCGCCTGATGGGAGAGATCGACCGGAACGGGAGTTTCAGTCAAAGAGAACTATCCCGCCGTCTCAACATCTCCCTCGGGCTGGTGAATGCGTTCCTTAAAAGACTGGTCAACAAGGGGTATTTCAAGGTCAAGACCATGCCCAGGAATCGGGTGAAATACTTTCTTACCCCCGAAGGGCTGGCGAGAAAAAGCAGGCTTACGGCGGAATACCTGAGGTATTCCGTTCATTTTTATAAGGATATCAAACATCTGCTTCTGAAAAAGTACGCCGAAATGGAAGAAAAGGGTGTCCAAAACATCCTTTTCTACGGAGCCGGTGAAGTCGCCGAACTCGCCTATCTCTACCTCCAACTCTCCAATCTCACCCTTATCGGCATCGTCGATGAGAAGCAAATCGGTAAGAATTTTTTCGGTCACCGGATTGCGGGAACGAGCCGCCTGAAGAAAAAGGACTGGGATATGGTCCTTCTCACCCGCTTGGATGATCCGGAGGCGGACATCAAGAACCTCATGGCAAACTGGGTCAATCGGGACAGGATCGCCACCATATGATGAAGATCGAAATCCCCAAGTGGTTCGCCGTACATACCCGCAGCAGGTTCGAGCAAAAGGTCCATGCCGCCCTGGCCGGCAAGTCTGTAGAGGCCTTCCTTCCCCGGATCCAGGTGATGAGCCGGAGGAAAGACCGCCGGAAAAAGATCCTTGTTCCCATGATTCCCGGATACGTCTTTGTTCGGTTCGATCTGGATCCAGAGGTTTACTGGGACATCATCAAGACCACGGGAGTCGTGAGAATGATCGGATTCGAGGGGAAACCCGTTCCGGTCAACGACGAGGAGATCGCCTCCCTGATGATCTTGGACGGTACGGATCGGACCGTTCAGAACCGGGAATACATGAAGCGGGGAGACCGGGTCATGATCATGGAGGGACCGTTGAAAGGCCTGGTCGGTTTTTATCTCCGTCACAAGGGAAAGGACAAGGTGGTGGTCAGCGTCGAGCTGCTTCGGCGGTCACTGGAAGTGGAAATCGAGGACTGGGCCCTGGAAAAGGTGTAGCCTTTCCATGATGGATGGGATCGTTCGCGGCCCGGCCTCTTTGGATAATTAACAGAGATTGATAATAATATCAATATGTTATCCTCTTCGGGAGCATGTAACCGAAAGGGGCGGAGCTATAACCGAAGCCCGGTTTTTCCAGTGGCTGGAGGGAGATAAGAAAAGATGAAAGATTTGATCACCGGCGGTGCAGGGTTCATTGGTTCTCACCTGGCTGAGAAATTGCTTGAACTGGGACACGAAGTCTACGTCATAGACAACCTGTGGACCGGAAAGCTAAAGAACCTGGAGAAGATCCAAAATAATCGTAAATTTCATTTGGTCGTGGATACTATCTTGAACGAGTCTGTGATGAACGAACTCATCTTCAAGGTGGACCACGTATACCACCTTGCGGCGGCGGTGGGGGTGCGCAATATCATGGATCACCCCGTGGAGACCCTGGATATCAACGTCAAGGGGACCGAAACGGTCTTGAGGCTGGCCAATCGTTTCAAGAAAAAGGTGTTCATCGCCTCGACATCCGAGATCTACGGAAAGCACCTGGATCATACGCTTTCAGAGGACGACAACCGGGTGATGGGAACCGTAAAGAAGAGGCGCTGGGCCTATGCCTGCTCCAAGACATTGGACGAGTTCCTGGCCCTGGCCTATTTTGATGAGAAAAAGCTCCCCGTGGTGGTCGGACGTCTTTTTAACACGGTGGGGCCGAGACAGACCGGCCAATACGGCATGGTACTGCCCAGCTTTGTCCAGAGCGCCCTGCTGGGAAAACCCATAACGGTGTTCGGTGACGGGACCCAGACCCGCAGCTTCACCCATGTCAAGGACGTGGTCAGCGCCCTCACTCGGCTGATGGACGAACCACGGGCCGAAGGGGATATCTTCAATATCGGGAACGATCACGAGGTGAGCATCAACGATCTGGCACATAAAGTAAAAGAAATGACGGGAAGCGAGTCCGAGATCGAGCATATCCCGTACGAGAAGGCCTATGGTCCGGGTTTCGAGGATATGGAGAGAAGATGTCCCAACATCGACAAGATCCAGAACCTCATCGGGTTCAGGCCGGAACATGATCTCGAAAAGATCATTCAAGACGTGATCGATTATTTCAAGGA
>JAFDEE010000096.1 GCA_019310525.1 Deltaproteobacteria bacterium
CCGGAGATGCAAGGCGCAAAGCGCGCAACAGGGCCGGAAGGTACAAAAACCGAAGGTGAATGATCCGACCCAGCCCCCTGGAAAAGTATTGACGAGAGGGGAAGGGCTCTGCTAGAAGACCTCCAAAAGGCAGTGGAAGGAGAACGCGACACTTGGAATTCAGGACCCTGAAGGGTTTCAAGGATATCCTGCCGGATGAGGCCGGGACCTGGCGATGGCTTGAGCAAAGGGCCAGGGCCGTTTTCGTCTCTTACGGCTTCCAGGAGATCCGCTCGCCCCTCCTGGAGAAGACCGAGCTTTTCAGCCGCAGCATCGGACAGGACACCGATATCGTCAGCAAAGAGATGTACACCTTCCCCGACGGGAAAGGGGGGAGCATCACCCTGCGCCCGGAGGCCACAGCCTCCCTGGTCCGGGCCTATGTCCAACATCGCCTCTATCTGCAAAATCCTGTGCAGAAGCTTTATACCATCGGCCCGATGTTCAGGCGCGAACGCCCCCAGAAGGGTCGTTTCAGGCAATTCCACCAAATCGACGTGGAGATATTCGGGGACCCGGGCCCCCGCTCCGATGCGGATCTCATCGTCATGGCCGTGTTCCTGTTCGAATCTTTAGGCTTGAGGAATCTAACGCTTCATATAAACACACTGGGATGCCGCGGATGCCGCGGCCAATTCAGGGACGAACTCAGGAAGTACCTGGCCGAAAGGACCCCGGATCTCTGTACAGACTGCCGCCGCCGAGTGGAGACGAATCCCCTTCGTGTCTTTGACTGCAAGCTCGAAAAATGCAGGGAAGTGGTCTCCGGGGCCCCGTCTATTCTTGATTTCATATGCGATGAGTGCGGGTCGCATTTCCAAGGACTCCAGGATTACTTAAAAGAATCCCGGGTTCCCTTTGAGATCGATCACAAACTGGTTCGCGGCCTGGACTATTACAATCGGACCACTTTCGAAATCCAGACGGACCGACTGGGAGCACAAAATGCCGTTACAGGAGGAGGCCGGTACGACGGGCTGGTCAAAGAAATCGGGGGTCCGGATCATCCCGGCATCGGCTTCGCCATCGGGATGGAAAGACTCATCACCCTGCTGGAAGAAGACCGTAAACCTGTGAGCCACGGTCCCGATCTTTTCATGATCGGCCTGGGGGAGAGGGCGGAAAAGAAAGTGTTCCAATGGGCCAACGCCTTGAGGCGGTCCGGGCTGTGGGTCGAGATGGAATACGCCCCAAAGGGCCTGAAGGCCCAGATGAAGAGGGCGGACCGGATGGGGGCCGGGAAGGTCTTTATCGTGGGGGACAACGAATTGGAAAGCGGAAAAGGCATCCTGAGGGACATGAACACCAAGGTCCAGGAAGAGATCGAACTGGACGATCCGGTCAAACAACTGGAGGCGAGGATCGGGTCACCGCGGGAAGCCAAGGGCCCGGATGATTCAGCTGCTCCTTGAAAGGATTTTTTCATCCCCCGGTCCCCCGGCGGGAAAGGGTTTCACGCCAGCCTTTTGAGGGCCGGTTTTTTTGTGCCCGGCAAGAAGAAATGAGGAAATGATGGAGATAACAACTATAGATAGCATTGACAGGCTCGAAGACTGGAAACGGACCCACGACTGCGGGAGTCTGCGCTCGGAAAACATCGGTCAGGAGGCCCTCCTGATGGGATGGGTCAACAGCCGGAGGGACCTTGGAAACCTTATCTTTATCGACCTTCGGGACAGAGAAGGCCTCACCCAGATCGTTTTCGACCCACAGGAGGACCCCGAGAGCCACCGCAGGGCCCATGTCCTCAGAAATGAATGGGTCATAGCGGTCAAGGGAATCGTTACTCCACGGCTAGAGGGGCAGGAGAACCCGGCCCTTCCCACCGGGGCCGTCGAGGTGAAGGTCCGGGAGCTCAAGATCCTGAACCGGACCGAGACCCCGCCCTTCCAGGTGGACGGCATGGTGGACGGCTCGGAGGTCCTCCGGCTGAAATACCGGTACCTGGAACTTAGGAGGCACCGGGTCTTCGAGACCTTCCGGAAGCGCCATCGCATGGCCGCATGCATCCGGACTCACCTCAACGAAAGGGGATTCATCGAGGTGGAGACCCCGTTCCTGACCAAAAGCACGCCCGAGGGTGCCAGGGACTACCTGGTCCCCAGCCGGGTCAACCGGGGCATGTTTTACGCCCTCCCCCAATCCCCCCAACTCTTCAAGCAGCTTTTGATGATCGGCGGCTTCGACCGTTATTACCAGATCGTTCGCTGCTTCAGGGACGAGGACCTGAGGGCGGATCGGCAGCCGGAATTCACTCAGGTGGACATGGAAATGGCCTTCACGAACGAGGAGGGCGTCATGGAGGTCGTGGAGGGGATGCTCCAGGCCCTTTTCCGCGACGTTCTGGACCGTGACCTCTCTCTCCCCCTGCCCCGGATGGAATACCGCGAGGCCATGGACCGTTTCGGCACAGACCGACCAGATCTAAGATTCGGCCTGGAGCTTCGCGAGATCACCGACCTTGCGGGCCGATCGGAGTTCCGGGTATTCAAGAACGTAATCGCATCAGGGGGCGTGGTCAAGGCCATAAATGTCAAGGGGGGCGCCGCAGCCTTTTCCCGGAAGGTCCTTGACGAACTAGGCCGTTCGGCGGTTGATCTCGGTGGCAAGGGACTCTCCTGGATCAAGATCAAAGAAGACGGGTGGCAGTCGAGCCTCGATAAATTCTTCGGGGAGGAGATCAAAACCGAAATGAACCGCAGGATGGAAGGGGAGCCCGGAGACCTGTTCCTCCTGGTTTCGGACCAGCCTGCCATCGTCAACCGGGTCCTGGGGGCCTTGAGGCTGGAAGTGGCCCGGCGGCAGGACCTGATCCAGGGATCGGATCCGTCGCTCCTTTGGGTGACCCGATTTCCCCTCCTTGAATACGACGAAGAGGAAGGGCGCTGGGTGGCCGTTCACCATCCCTTTACGGCACCCCTGGACGAGGACCTGTCCTACCTGGAGGAAGACCCAGGAAGGGTGCGGGCCCGGGCCTACGACATCGTGCTAAACGGAAGTGAAATCGGCGGGGGAAGCGTCAGGATCCACAATCTGGCGGTCCAGGAAGAGGTCTTCAGAAACCTGGGGATCTCTCCTGAAGAGGCCCGGCTTAAATTCGGGTTCTTCCTCGAGGCCCTTAAATATGGAGCGCCTCCCCACGCCGGCATTGCTCTGGGTTTCGACCGGCTCGTGGCCATTCTGGCGGGAGTGGACTCCATCCGGGATGTCATCGCCTTCCCCAAAACGGCAAGCGCCACCTGTCCCCTGACCGATGCCCCCTCCCGGGTGGACTCCCGCCAGCTCGAAGAGCTGGGGTTGTCCCTCCGGACCCAGGATTGAAGCCCCCATCGCAATTCAGGAGCCTTGACGGATATCTCCTTTCCGGGTCCCCCGTGGCCCGCCGGCCCTCCTGAAAATCTCCGCGGGGCGGCAGGGCTTTGCCCGCATTTTCCGCCTTTTTTAGGAATTTGTCCCCTTTTTATCCTTGACAAACGGGGTTTCATGGGGCATAAGCCTGCCCGGTTTTAAATCAAAAAAAGAGAAAGGATGTGATAGCCATGGTTTGTGCAACGGTAAAACAAGGGATGGAATGCACCTTCATGGGCAAGGAAGGGTGTCGATTTAACGGAGGATCCTGTCATACTATAGTTGAGCAATGTGAAGGATGCCAGAGGATCCTGGATCTCCCCACCGGAAAATTCTGCGCGAATTTTCCCGATCCCGCCATCAAGTGGCGATTCGGAACCTGCAACATGGCCACCCACGTTAAGACTTCCAAGGGCGTCAAGAACAACAAGATCAACCCCTTGAAGGCTTCCAAGCGCGGGAGATAAAAAGAGCCGCAGGGAAATATCATCCTTTTGTCAATCCGTCGGGACTGGAACGACACGGGGAGACCTTTGAAAAATGTTCAACTTTGTCCAAGGGTCAAGGAAGGCGAAAATTTTAACCGCAGGAATACATTGAAGTATTTCGAGGATTAAAATTTGAGCCTGACGCAGAGATTGGGCAAAAGGGGGCATTTTTCAAAGGTCTCACGGGTTCGTTCCCAGGAAGGATAGGTCTGTCTATTTTTCGAGGTAGACTAGGAATTCCCGATTACCCTTGGGGCCGAGGATAGGAGATGGAATGGGCTCGCCTACGGACCAGCCCGCCTCCGTGAAAAAACTGCTCCAAGTCCGCCAGGACCTGCCGGTGGAGTTCAGGGTCCCTGACGACTCCACCCTTTCCGACCTTTCCCTTCCCCACCTCGAACTGGGGCTTGATCAGGGCGATAATAAAGGAGTTTTCCCCGAGGCAGGCCGAAACCGGGGGAACCACGAGCTTCAGGGATATAAAGGAAACATCGATGACCGCCCCCTCCACCCGTTCCCCCAAATCCTCCGGTCTCAGGTAGCGGGCGTTGCTTCTTTCCAGGACCCGTACCCGGGGATCCTGCCGGAGTTTCCAGTGGAGCTGCCCGTACCCGACATCCAGGGCGATCACCCTCTTCGCCCCATGCTGGAGCAGGCAATCGGTGAAACCGCCCGTGGATGCCCCGACATCCAGGAGGACCTTCCCCTGGACATCAACGGAAAAGGCCTTCAAGGCAGCCTCGAGTTTCAACCCGCCGCGGCTTACATAAGGAGGATGGGGCTCCTTAAGGACCAGGGAGGAAGAAAGCTGTGTCGTATGCCCGGGCTTATCAACCCTCAGGCCGTCCACCTCAACGAGTCCGGCCATGATCATGCGTTTCGCCTTCTCCCGGCTCTCCGCCAGCCCCCTTTCCACAAGCAACAGATCCAGCCGGATCTTTTCACTTCGTGATTTGCCCCCAGAAATCTCTGGCCTCCTTGAGAATGCCCGCGGAGTCCAACCCGTATTTTTCCTTCAGCACCTGGACCGGACCGTGTTCGATGAAGGAGTCTGGAAGACCGATCCTCCACACCGGGAGTTTCGTGATTCCGGCGTCGTTTAAGAGTTCGAGGACCGCGCTCCCGAATCCCCCTTGCCGGACGTTTTCTTCCAGGGTCAGGATTCCCCGGACCTCCCGGGCTGCATCGATCAACCTCCTGTCCATGGGTTTGACGAAGCGGGTGTTCACCACGCCCACGGAAATTCCCTCCCTTTCCATGGCCTCGGCCGCTTCAAGGGCAGGCAAAACCATGCTGCCCAAGGCCAGGAAAAGAAGATCGGTCCCTTCCCTTAAGAACTCAGCCTCCCCGATGGGGATTTCCCTGAACTCCTTCTCCAGGGCGACACCGTAGCCCCTTCCCCGGGGATAACGGATGGCCACGGGCCCGGGCTGTTTCAGGGCGGTATAGAGCATGTGACGGAGTTCGTTTTCATCCTTGGGGGCCATGAGGGTCATCCCTGGCAGACTTCTCAGGTAAGTGATATCCAAATGACCGTGATGGGTGGGACCGTCTTCCCCTACCAGCCCGCCGCGATCCAGGCAGAAGACTACGGGGAGGCCGGGAAGGCAAACATCATGGATGATCTGGTCGAAGGCGCGCTGGAGAAAGGTGGAATAGATTGCGACGACGGGCCGAAGACCCTCCGTCGCCAGCCCGGCCGCAAAGGTGACCGCATGTTGTTCCGCAATCCCTACGTCCAGAAACCGATCCGGAAAGGTCTCCCCGAATCGGTTCAAGCCCGTTCCTTCGGGCATGGCCGCCGTGATGGCGAAGATGCGAGGATCTCTTTCGCCCAGCTCTATCATGGTGTTTCCGAAAACCTCCGTGTAGGTCGGGGGTTTCGGTGTCGGGGGCTTGGGGGGGGATCCGGTTGAGATCTCGAAACTCCCCACCCCGTGAAAGTGGGCGGGATCTTTCTCGGCCGGAGGATAGCCCTTACCCTTTACGGTCAGCACATGGACGAGCACGGGGCCGTCGAGGTGCAGGGTGTTCTCAAAGGCCTCTATGAGCCGGTCCAGACGGTGCCCCTGGATCGGGCCGATGTAACGGAACTTGAAGGCCTCAAAAAGCATACCGGGCGTAAAGAAGGAGATAAAGGAATCTTCACTCTTTCGAACCAGGTTGAGAATGTTGTCCCCCACCCCCGGAATAGACTTGAGGCGGTCCATGATCTCCTTTTTGAACTGAACAACCCGCCGGCCCGTCAATTTTCGGCTCACGAAGGAAGAAAGGGCCCCCACGTTGGGGGCGATGGACATGGCGTTGTCGTTCAGCACCACGATGAGGTCTTTTTCCGTATCCCCCGCCTGGTTCAAGCCCTCGAAGGCCATGCCCCCGGTAAGGGAACCGTCACCGATCACCGCAATGACCTTCGCCTTTTCTCCCTTCAGGGCCTTGGCCGTGCTGATCCCCAGCCCGGCCGAGATGGAGGTGCTGCTGTGGCCCGTATCAAAGGTGTCGTAAGGGCTCTCGGACCGCTTCGGGAAGCCGCTGATACCGCCATAGGTCCTCAGGGTCCGGAACCGTTCCCTCCTGCCCGTTACCAGTTTGTGGGTGTAAGCCTGGTGCCCCACGTCCCAGATGATCTTGTCCTTCGGGGCGTCGAAGACGTAATGAAGGGCGATGGTGAGTTCCACCACCCCGAGGCTCGGGGCCAGGTGTCCCCCGTTTCTGGACACGGTCTCGATGATCTCCCGGCGGATCTCCTTGGCCAATCTCTCCAGGTCCTTAAGGTCCAAGTCCTTGAGGTCCGCCGGGCTGTCGATTTGCTTCAAAATGCTGGTGGTTTCTCCGTTACCCATAACTGAGAATGCAGAGAGTCATCCGGTGAACGACTCCCGAAGGTACGCATCATGATTTCGGTTGAAGGGCAATCAGAAATACATAACCCGGGAAGTTCCCCATCTCAACGGAGAGCATCAAGTCCGGAGTAAAAGTCGAACCTTTCACGAAGACGTCACCTCCGAGCCCTTTCCGGGCTCCTGCTTGTTTCACCTCCTCCTTTCAATGACATAGGCCGCGATTTCCCTCAAAGGATCGGCCTTTTGGTCAAAAGAGTCAAGGGCCTTGATCGCATCCCGGACCAGGCCCCGCTGGATTTCCTTGGATCGTTCCAGGCCGAATACCGCAGGGTAGGTGATCTTCTTTTTCTTCTCATCCGATCCGGTCGTTTTGCCCAGCTCGTGGCTGTCCCCCTCGATGTCCAAGATATCATCCGCGATCTGAAAGGCAAGACCGATCTTTTTTCCGTACCCGGTGACGGCCCGCACCTGCTCCTCGCTCCCGCCGCCCAAGATAGCGCCAGATACGACCGACACCGTGATCAGGGCACCCGTCTTGTGGGTGTGTATGTATTCCAGGAGGGGAGGATCCACTTCCAGCCCTTCGGATTGGATATCCGCCACCTGCCCCCCGACCATCCCCCGGTATCCGGCGGCCTCAGCCACGAGACCGACCACCTTCAAAAGGGCTTCGGGGTCCGGGATCCCCGAAGGCCCCGGGAGGGTCATGGTGTGAAAGGCCTCCGTCAGGAGTCCATCCCCTGCAAGAAGTGCTACGGCTTCTCCGAACACCTTGTGACTGGTGGGTTTTCCCCTTCGCATGTCGTCATCGTCCATCACGGGCAGGTCGTCATGGATCAAAGAATAGGTGTGAATCAGTTCCAGCCCACAGGCCACCGGAAGCACGGACCGGGCTTCTCCACCTACGGCCTCGGCCCCTGCCATGCAAAGAACAGGTCGCAGTCTTTTTCCCCCTGCAAAGAGGCTGTAATTCATGGCCTCCACTAAATCCCTGGAGGGATCCGAGGCCGGTGGGAAGACTTCCCGGAGGGCCTCATCCACCATCTCTCTTTTCCGGGAAAGGTATTGTTTGAGATCCGTCTTCACCCCTCTTCCTCCTCGTCCACCTCAAAGGGCTTCCTGGTATACCCCTCGGTCCCTTCCTTGACCAGCATGGTAACCTTCTTCTCTGCTTCTTCCAGCTTCTTCGAGCAGGTTCCAACAAGTTTCATCCCCTCCTCGAAAAGCTTGAGAGATTCCTCCAGAGGAAGGCTGCCCTCCTCGAGGCTCTCCACGATCTCCTCGAGACGGGACATAAGTTCGTCGAATTTCTTTGAAGCCATCTACTCCTCCAATTCCCTGCCCAATTTCAGGAGAAGCAGGGGATCCACGCGGGCGCCGCCCACCCGGACACCCCAGTGAAGATGAGGCCCGGTGGCCCGTCCGGTGCTTCCCACGTGCCCGATCACCTCTCCCTTATGGACGAAATCCGTCTCCCCGACGGTAATGTCCCGGAGATGGAAGTACATGCTCAATATTCCTCCTCCGTGGTCAATGACCACGGACCGACCGCTGAAAAAGTGCTCCGCCGTCAACACCACCCTGCCATGGTTCGCGGCCCTGACAGGAGTCCCCAAGGCCCCTCGAAAATCCACCCCGGAGTGGGGGGACCGGGGACGGCCGTTCAGGATGCTTCTCTTTCCAAAAGGACCGACCACCTTTCCGGGAACGGGCCGGACAAACCCGCCCCTCCAAAGGGGTTCGGAGGGAGGCGCGGACCAGATCCGCCTCATGACCCGGGTCTCTTTTTTAACCCTTTCAAGGGTTTGGGGATCCAGTTCCACCATTTTCTTGGGGAGGGTCAGCCTGCGTACCCCGTAATCCTTGGAAACCACGACAACCTTGAGCAATCTTTTCCGGTCGGCCTCCACTACCCGCAAGGTATATTCGCCGGGATCGGCCCCAAGGTCCACACCGATGAGGCCGACCCATTCCCCCTTTTCAGGGTCAGGCACGAGAGTGACAATATTCCCGCGCCATAAGACCTCCGGCGCCACCCCGAACTCCATCTCCTTGATCCTGAGAAGTCCCAGACCTCCTTGCGGGATGCGATCCGGGGAAAGAAACACCTTTAATTCTGATCGATAGGGAGCGGCCGAAATCCTGGAGGCCATTATGCAGAGGGCAGCGGTAACAAGAAACCACCCCTTCAAAATTATACCGATTCTCCTTAGGTTCATGAGTTCCCGTCCCCCTTGAAAACCTTCTCAACGCTACACTCAATAGCCCCCTCGGCCAAAAGCACTTCCACCCGGTCCTCGGGGGCCACCCGCGTCGCTTCCCGCAGGATCTCCTTCCCGGGCAAGGTGCGGGTGATGCTGTATCCCCTTTTTAGTACGGAGTAAGGGTTGAGGGCCTTGATCTTCTCCTCCAAGAGCGAAAAGGCCTTTCCACAGGCCTCCAATCGTCTCTCCATAAAGTTTTCGAGGGAAAGCTTACGGTATTCGAGCCTTTCACGGTGGGCCCTGCAGAGATTCGCAGGAGAAGTGAGCAGGAGGGTGCGCTGCTCGGAGATCAACTTGTTTCGCCTCTCCTTTAAAAGGGAACTCATGTTACGGGTCAACCTGAGGACGAGATCGTCAAGGTGTAACCAGGACTCCCCAAGGGCCCTCCTCGGGTCCACAAGCCCTTTTCGAAGCAAGGCCAGTTGCTGTTTCCAGTGTTGAAGGCGGGTCATTAAGGCCCTTTCCATGCGCGTGGAAAGGATGCTGATCCGGTCCCGGAGAGCCTCTTTTTCCCGCACCAGGATCTCAGCCGCCGCCGAGGGTGTCGGGGCCCGGTAATCGGCCGCCAAGTCGCTGATGGTCACGTCGATTTCGTGACCGACCGCGGAGACAACGGGAATACGCGAGGCCCGGATGGCATGGGCCAGGGCCTCGTCGTTGAAGGCCCAGAGGTCTTCCAGCGAACCCCCGCCCCTTGTGAGTACGATCACGTCCACGTCCGGCTCCCTGTTGGCCAACCGAAGGGCCTGGATGATCTCCTCCGCCGCTCCTTCACCTTGGACTCTCGTGGGGACCAGGATGACCTCGATGTTGGCGAAGCGCCGGTGGATGACTTTCAAGAAGTCCCGGATGGCGGCCCCCGTAGGAGAAGTGATCACCGCCACTTTTTGGGGCAGGAAAGGCAAGGGTTTCTTTTTCTCAGGGTCAAAGAGCCCCTGGGCGGCCAGTTTTCTTTTCAGTTGCTCGAAGGCCAGGGCAAGGGCACCCACCCCCAGGGGTTCGAGATAATCCAGGATGATCTGATACTCCCCCCTTGGGGGATACACGGCCAGCCGCCCGTTGCAGAGGACCTTCATGCCGTCTTCCGGCCTGAATTTCAAACTCCTAACCCGGGGGCGGAACATGACGGCCCGAATCTGGGCCCGATCATCCTTGAGCACCATGTAAAAATGCCCGGAGGCAGGCACCCTGAAGTTGGACACTTCTCCCTCCACCCAAAGGAAGTCGAAGCGGTCTTCAAGAAGCCCCCTAATCTCCTCGGTAAGGGCGCTTACGCTGTATATCCTAGGTCCGTCGCTCTCAAAGGACGATAGCATTAAACCTTTCCTGAATTTCTTGCGGCCTCTTCTCTTCCCTTCCCGTTTAGTGCCTGCACAAGGCAGGATCCGCCTACCAGGCGGTAGAGAGGGGGGAGACCCACATTTTTTGAGGAACTGATTCCAAGTTTTCAATCTTTAAGACATTATCCACCAATAAACAACCTTTTTTTCCTCCTTATGGGCCTGTCCTCCAACATGAAGAATCCCCGAGAAGACAGGAGATATGGCATGACCCGGGGAGACATCTCTCCGGTCTTTCACATGGGCAGTTTCGTTGACACCCTCCCCCTTTTTCTTTATGCTCCACGAAACGACTTGAGAAGACCCGGGCCCCTGGATTCTCGGCCCCGATTTTCCATCAACCCCATTCCATGGAGAGGAAAAATGCCGCATCACGGATTCAGTGAACAAGATCTCCGGCAGATCGAGGAAAGGGGCATGACCCTCGAGGTGGTCCTGGAACAATTGGAGCGTTTTGAGAAAGGATTTTCCTTTTCCGACCTGGCCAGACCCTGCACCATAGGAGACGGCATCCAGGTCTTATCCGGGGCTGAAATCGAAAGGCTGGCGGAGGACTTTTCCGGGACCACCCGGACCGGAAGGGTCATGAAATTCGTCCCGGCCTCCGGAGCGGCAAGCCGGATGTTCAAGGCCCTCCTTTCGGCAAGAAACCGCTATGAAGAGCTTCCTTCCATCCATTCCCTCCCGGAGGGAGGAAAAGAAGATCCGGATGTCACAGCCCTCCGGGAGTTCATCGGCCGGCTGAAATCCTTTCCTTTTTACGAACAACTGGCATCCGCCATGGCCGCGGACGGCCTCGATCCAGAGGCCTTGACCCGGGAAGGAGATTATAAAACCATTCTCGACTATGTCCTGACTTCCAAGGGGCTCAACCTGGCCTCCATTCCAAAGGGGCTCATTCCCTTCCACCGTTACGACGGCTATTCCCGGACCCCTTTCGAGGAACACCTGGTGGAGGCCGGGGCTTACGCCTGTGATGCAGAAAAGACCGCCCGGGTCCATTTCACGGTATCACCGCAACACGAATCATCCGTTCGAAACCACCTTGAAAGCGTCCGATCCCGTCACGAGAAGTCCGGGCAGCGGTTCGAGATCGGCTTCTCTTTCCAGCACCCATCGACTGACACCATCGCCGTTGACCTGGAAAATCGTCCATTCCGGGACGATGCCGGCCGCTTGCTTTTCCGCCCCGGGGGCCATGGGGCGCTGCTAAAGAACCTCGGTGAGCTTCAAGGAGACATTGTCTTTATCAAGAACATCGACAACGTGGTCCCGGACAGGCTGAAGGGAGACACCATCTTGTACAAAAGGGCCCTGGGGGCGCTCCTTGTCGAGGTCCAAGACACCGTTTTCAAGTGCATGGAAAAATTGCAATCAGGCGGAATCGGAGACAAGGAACTCGACGAGATGTTCGAGTTTGCCAGGAACCGTCTATCCATCACACCACCCAGGGACCTTGCGGCCAAGGGGAAGTTGGAGAAAATCCGATTCCTTTTCGACCGCCTGAACAGGCCCTTAAGGGTTTGCGGGATGGTCAAAAACGAGGGTGAACCGGGAGGAGGCCCTTTCTGGGTGAACCATCCCGACGGGAGCCAGTCTCTTCAAATCGTCGAATCCTCCCAAGTGGATATGTCTTCTCCGACCCAGCGTTCGGTGTGGGAATCATCCACACACTTCAATCCCGTGGACCTGGTCTGCGCATTGCGGGACTGGAAGGGAAGGCCCTTCAATCTCGAGAGATACCGGGATCCTGAAACCGGGTTCATTTCCATCAAGTCCTCGGGCGGTCGTGAATTGAAGGCCCTGGAGCTTCCCGGCCTCTGGAACGGGGCCATGGCCTTCTGGAACACAGTCTTCGTCGAGGTCCCCATCACCACCTTCAACCCCGTCAAGACGATCTTCGATCTTTTAAGGAAAGAACACCAGGAAACATGAAAAAACAGGTACAAACCCCTTCACGCCGAACCTTCCGGACCTATTTCCTTCTTGGGCTGAAAGGTTTCTGCATGGGTGCCGCCGATGTGGTCCCCGGTGTTTCGGGTGGGACCATCGCCTTCATTACGGGTATCTACGAGGAATTACTGAAATCCATCCGCACCTTCGATCTCCGCTTCATCCGGCTGCTCTTCTCCAGGAGACCCGGCGAGGCCCTGGCCCATACGGGCTGGAAGTTTCTCCTCGTGCTCGGCGCGGGGATCCTAACCGCCGTGTTCACCCTGGCCAAGATCCTGGCCTGGCTGCTCCTCACCCATCCAACCCTGATATGGTCCTTCTTTTTCGGGCTGGTCCTGGCATCGGCATGGACCGTAGCGGGGCACCTTGATTCCTGGCGTTCCGCTCAGGTGCTTTGGATGTTACTGGGGGCGACCGGGGCCTACCGGCTGGTTGGAATGATCCCCGTATCCACCCCGGATACCCCCTGGTTCCTGTTCCTCAGCGGATCCATAGCCATCTGCGCAATGATATTGCCCGGCATCTCCGGATCCTTCATCCTGGTCCTCCTGGGAAAATACGAGTACATTCTCCGGGCCGTTAATCACCGGGACCTCCTGACCCTCGTACTGGTAGGGATGGGGGCTGCGACCGGCCTCGTCACCTTTGTCCGTCTTTTAAACTGGCTTCTCAAAAAACACCGAAATCCCACCCTGGCCGTCCTTACAGGCTTCATGCTCGGCTCCCTTCGAAAGGTTTGGCCCTGGAAAAAGACCCTTTCCACCATGACGGATCCCCACGGAAAAACCATCCTTTTCTCCCAAGGAAACATCCTCCCTCCCCACTGGGATTCCGAAGTGGCCTATGCCGTCGGCCTGGCCCTTGTAGGTTTTCTCCTCGTCCTTTCCCTTCATCGACTGGCGGGCAAAAAACAACCTCCCCCGTGAACCGAACCCATCCGGAGTGAACACCCGAAAAGCCTCAGGGTGGCATGGGCATTGCATTATTCCAGAAATAAAATTATCTCGGGAAAGGATAGTACACCAGTATCGGCCGCTTACTCTCAGGGGTTCTCGAACACAGAAAAACTCTTCCACCCTTCGATCTCTGGATTCATGCACAGGAAAGACAACATTTTCGGGAAAAAGATCCTCTACCTCATCGAGTATATGAAGAGACACCGGACCCCTGTAAATATCCGCCTTCTCGAAGAGGGTCACGAAGGATTGACCATTGTCACGGGCGTAAACCCGGACCAGGAAGAGCCCTTTTTCACCATTGATTTTCCGATCGGCTTCAAGGAGAGGCTGAAGAATCCAAAGGGGAGAAGGGTCTACCTCGAGTTCCTGGGGCCGGAACGAATCCCTTACGCCTTCCGCTCCACCCTGGAGGGGGACGATGGAGAGAATTACAGGCTAAGGATCCCCGCCGTAATGGAAAGGATCCAGAGGAGGACACACTTCCGGCTTTCCCCCCCTGTTGGGACCCACTTAACCTTCGAGCGGAACGGGGCCTTCCGGAAATATTCCATGATCGATCTGAGTGCGGGCGGTGCCCTGATCTGCCCATTCCCCGGGACACCCAAGGGAGACAGGCTTTCACCGGGTGATCACATCCACGGGATCACCATTTCCTGCCCAAAGGGGCTGGGAGGGGCCAGGATATATATTCAGGAGGCCATTGTGCAGAGGGTCGAAAGGGATCCCGCCACAGGACGCCGCACGTTGGCCTTGAAATTCCTGGAATCGGCAAGAAGGGAAATGATCAAGCTTGAGGATTGGCTCTTTGCGTGTCAAAGGGAGATGTTACAAAAACGTAGTCTTATGAAGTGGGATTAGGAGATGACCCCAGGGGATTCACTATACCCAGATATCTACCAGTCCTCCCCTGGGGATGGGAGGTTGGAGGATCTTTCCGGACGGCCCATAACGGCTTTCAACCGTTCTCGTTCTCGAGCTGTATCCCATGAAACGGATGTTGCCGCGTGAGCGATCCTCCCGCAGAAATTCGTTGAGGCCACCCTGCTCTACGGCGGTTACAGGGGACGCCGCGAAGGGCAAAGGCAAAAGGGCATTTGCGGATTGGACGTTCATCGGCCTCGGAATCCGGGGTTGTTGAGTTGGAGCAAACTGCGTAATTGATAAAATATAGCCTTTTTATTTAACGATTTCAACATAAAAACAGGAAGGACCTTTCCCCTCTCCTCCACCTGCCTCAATGTTCCTCTTCTTGAAACCAGGTGGAAACTCCAGGGGAAAACCACCGACACGTTCTGAATGGAAAGGCAAAACGGCCCTGGGAGCGGCCGATTTTAAAAGAGATGACAAAAGGAAGATATATCGATAGATGGGAAATACGGTCCCGCAGGCCGATCGCAGCCCCCCGCAGCCCCGGTGTGACGGGAGAAAAGAAAGGCCAATCCCGCTCCTTCCGCCATCCAGAAAGGCCTGCAGGGATGGCGAAACCTAAAAGCAGCAATACATATTTGTGGTTCCTCGACGTTTTGTGTGGATTTGATTATAGAAGGATCAAATCCACACAAAACGTCATTAGGAGGTTAATATCATGCATGGCAACCAGATTTTGACCCTTGGTTTGGGAT
>JAFDEE010000097.1 GCA_019310525.1 Deltaproteobacteria bacterium
CGGGCTGGTGTTTTCAGCGGCTTATCAGCGGGGGACACTTGCCCGCCGCTTTCTGGCGGGCCGGCCCCCTCCGCATTCTCCCGCTCTAAGAAGAGCGTGAGCTGCGGCTTCCCCCACTGATAATCCCGCCGGTCACTTCAGAAAAGGGGCCATCGGCCCTTGCCTGATTCCTCCTTCCAGGCAGAAAAGGACCGAAAACATCAGGCCTTGGCACTCGAGAATTTCAACTGTAACTGACCCATGAGTTGGAGTGACAATGGACCTTTTCCAAAGGTCTCTCTGGATCAAATATTTCACCCGAAAAGATCCCCATGTCCCTCTAATGTGTCCTTGTGGTTGAATTTTTCGTATTGCCTTTGGACAAAATTGAACCTTTTTCGAAGGTCTCTTAGAAAAGGGGCCATCGGCCCTTGCTCGAACCATCTTTCCAGGTGATAGACCCCCTGGGCTTGCCCGCCGGCTTTCTGGCGGGCTTGTCACGCCGTAGCCGTGACGGAGGCGGAAGATCGGGCTAAAGGGGAGTTAAGGTCTCACCCCAGCGCCTGAAGCCCACCCGGCACGGATGCCAGGGTCCTTGCCGTGCTATTTTCCCTGGGGCTATAAGAGATCCCACAGAAAGGCCTTTACACCGGAAAGCCCGTCCCTTTCAAGGCACTGGAGCAGCCTGGTGCCGATTACCGCGATATCCGCCCTGCCCTTCAGGAAATCGATATCCCCTTTTCCCCGGATCCCGAAGCCTACCGCCAGGGGAAGGTCGGTGGCCTTCCTGCAGCGTTCGAGGTAGCGGATCAGTTCATCGGAAAACCGGGTTTCCGCTCCTGTCACACCCCTCCGGGCCACGCAATACACAAATCCCTTTCCCCGCGAGGCGATTTCCCGCATTCGGGCGGGGGGGGTCGTGGGGGCGAATAGGAGAATCGGAGAAAGCCCTGCCTTCCCCATGGCCTCAAGGTATTCCACCCCTTCCTCGTGTGGGAGGTCGGGTACGATAGCCCCCCTGATTCCTTTTTTCGCCATGAGGGAGGCCGATTCCCGGACTCCTCCCTTGAAGAGGATATTGTAATAGGTCATGACCAGGAAAGGGATATCAAAGCGCCTTGCCGCATCCCCCGCGAAATCAAAGCATTCCTGAACCCTGATCCCCTGCCTCAGGGCTTCCTGGTTGGCCCCTAGGATGACCGGGCCGTCAGCAACGGGCTCTGAAAAGGGAATCTGGAGTTCAATGAGGTCCACTCCAGCCTCCACCATGGTCTCAACGACACGAAAGGAAACTTCCATCGAAGGATACCCCACGACGATGTGGGTCATGAGAAGGATATCCTTTTCCCTGAGCCTTTCCCGGATATAGGATTCAAGCACGATAGGCCTCCGCTTTCTGCTGGATGTATTCCTTCCATCCGGGATCGCCGAAGGCGTCCGCGATGGTGAAGATGTCCTTGTCCCCTCTGCCCGACTGGTTGATCACTATGATATCATCCCGGCCCAGGGAAGGGGCCTCCTTAAAGGCCTGAGCATAAGCATGGGCGGATTCCAGGGCGGGAATCAAGCCCTCTTTTTTCATGACCAGGGAAAAGGCCTCCAGGACCTTCTCGTCCGTGGCGGCCTCAAACCGCACCCTGCCCTCTTCCCGGAGATGGGCGAGAATAGGGGAGACCCCGATATAGTCCAGACCCGCCGCCACGCTGTGGGTCTCCCGCATCTGGCCGTCCGGATCCTGGAGAAAGTAGGTCTTGTACCCTTGCGCCACCCCAAGGAACCCGTCTCCCGAGGCCAATCGCGAAGCGTGCCGTCCCGTTCCCAACCCCTTCCCGCCGGCCTCCACGCCCACGAGCTCCACGGGGTCATCCAGGAATCCTGAAAAGATCCCCAGGGCGTTGGATCCTCCGCCCACGCAGGCGTATACCCGGCTGGGGCACCTGCCTTCCAAGGCGAATATCTGTTCGCGGGCCTCTTTCCCCACCACGCTCTGGAAGTAGGTCACCATGGCGGGATAGGGATGGGGACCGCAGGCGGTCCCAAGCACGTAATGGGTGTCCTCCATCCGGGCCGTCCAATCCCTGAAGGCCTCGTTGATGGCGTCCTTCAGGGTCCGGGACCCGGTATTCACTGGAACCACCTCCGCACCGAGCCGTTCCATCCAGAAGACGTTGGGCCTCTGACGCAGGACGTCCTTTTCTCCCATATAAATGGTGCACCGGTACCCGAAACGGGCCGCCATGGTAGCCGTGGCCACCCCGTGTTGTCCGGCCCCTGTCTCGGCTATTACCCGGTCCTTTCCCATTCTCCTGACGAGAAGGCCCTGCCCCAGGACGTTATTGGCCTTGTGGGCCCCTGTGTGATTCAGGTCCTCTCTCTTAATGTAGATCTTCGCCCCCCCGAAGTGGCGGGTCAGATTCTCCGCAAAGGTCAAGGGCGTGGGCCTGCAGGAATAATTGGAGAGGACCCGGATATATTCCTCCCAGAACCCCGGATCCTCCTCCGCTTCTTCGAAGGCCTTCTCCAGTTCTTCGAACGTGGAAACAAGCACTTCCGGAATGTAGGCCCCGCCGAAAGGACCATAGTATCCTTTTTCAAACACCGCTCTTTCTCCTCCTGAGTCTTCTGAATTTCGGGGCCGGATCCATGATGAACCTCCCCTGGTAGGAATCTGAAGTGCCGGGGTGTCGTTACGAACGCGGGAAAAAGCACTTTCTCCCTGAATCTTGCAAGCGCCGAGTTTGCCGAAGATGAACTTTTTAACGGGTTCAAGATTGTTTATGCAAGATTCAGGTTCTCACCGGCCGCCCCTCTTGGCTGTGGAAATGAACTTCTCCATGCGCTTCCGGTTTTTCTTGCCGGGCCTCTCTTCCACCCCGCTGCTTACATCCACCGCCCAGGGCCTGACTCGCTCAACGGCCTCCATAACGTTTGACGAATCGAGTCCCCCTGCAAGGATCAAAGGGACGCCCAGGGCCTTGGCCTCCAGGGCCAAGCCCCAATCAAAGGTCTTGCCGGTTCCCCCCTTACGCCTTTCCGAGAATGCGTCCAGGAGGTATCCCCTGACATGGTCCTTGTAAGCCGCGAGGGAACGAAGGGACCCTCGGTCCTTGATCCGGAAGCCCTTGACGGCCCTGGGCCCCAAGGCCTTACAGACCTCCGGCGGTTCATCGCCGTGTAGTTGCACCAGGTCGAGCCCGCATTCCATCATGATCTCCCTGATTCTATCCACGTTCTCGTCTACAAAGACCCCGACGGTTTGAACAAAAGGGGGTAGCCTCCGGATGATCTCCCGGGCGGAAGCGACTCTCACCCGCCTTGGGCTCGGGGCAAAGACAAAGCCAAGGGCGTCGGCTCCCAAGGATACGGCATCCAACGCATCTTCAATTGACGTAATGCCGCAGATTTTAACTCGTACCGTCATCCCCACGCATCCCTCCCAGCACAATTTCCCGGGCCTTTCGGCCCACATCCCGGGACCTCATAAGGGCCGTTCCCACCAGGACGGCACGAACAGGACTCTCCATCAGGCTTCGGACATCATCTCCGCCTCTAATCCCGCTCTCACTCACAAGCACACACTCCCGGGGGACCAGTTCCGCCAGCTCCAGGGTTCTTCGAAGGTCCACCGAAAAGGTCTGGAGGTCCCTGTTGTTGATCCCGATCACCCGGGCCCCGCAGGCAACCGCCTTTTCAAGATCCTCCCGGTCGTGGACCTCCACGAGGGCCTCCATCCCCAGGGACCGTATCGTCCGTAAAAGCTTTTCCAGCAGCTCTTGCGAGAGGATCCGGGCGATGAGGAGCACCGCGTCAGCCCCGAAAAGGAAAGATTCCCGGATCTGGATTTCGTCGATGATGAAATCTTTGCGCAATACCGGGATGGAAACTCCTTCCTTGAGGGCCGGCAGGTGCCGGATGTCGCCGGAAAAGTATTTCTTGTCCGTCACCAGGGAAATGGCGGCGGCTCCGGCCTTCTCCAGGGCCCTTCCGAGGGATACGGGATCGGTTAGGGGGCGGATCCTGCCGGCCGAGGGTGAGGCGAACTTGATTTCACCGATCAGGTTGATCCCCCCGGCCGTACTCAGAGCACCCTTGAAATCCCTCGGGGGTCCCTTGCGTCCGCCAGGAGGGAAAAGGGATAGTCCGTCCCTGAGTCGCCGTACTTCTTCTTTTTTGTCCTCGATAATCCTAGTGAGCAGTTGATTCATGGAAAAACTCCTCCGGTCGACCCAGATCGAGTGACTTACATTGCCGGGTATAGGCGATCAGGCTCTCCAGCTTGTCCAGGGCGGCCCCCGAGTCGATGGACTCCTGGGCCCGGTCCAGGCCGTCTTGGAGGTCCCGGTCCAACCCGGTGACCACGAAGGCCGCGGCCGCGTTGAGCAGCACCATGTCCCTTCGGGGACCTTTCTCGCCTTCCAGGATGGAGCGCACGATGCGACCGTTTTTGCGGGCGTCTCCCCCCTTGATTTCCCCGGGGTCCGCCCTCCTAAACCCGAACTGTTCCGGGAGGATCTCGAAGTTCTCCACCTCTCCTCCTTTCATGTGAGAAACCCGCGTGGGACCGCAGATGCTTATCTCATCAAATGTCCCCTCACCGCAAACGACATAGGCCTCCTTAGTCCCAAGCCGGCTGAGGACACGGGCGATCTTCTCGGTAAGGCCGGGCGAATAAACCCCGAGCACTTGAGCGGACGCCCCCGCGGGATTGGTCAGGGGGCCGAGAAGATTGAATATGGTCCGGACTCCGATCTCCCGCCTCGGGCCAGCCGCATGTTTCATGGCGCCGTGGAACAGGGGAGCATAAAGGAACCCGATCCCGATCTCCCGGATACACCTCTCCACGTCGGTCGTCGTGATATCCAGGCTGACCCCGAGGCTCTCCAGGACGTCTGCACTCCCGCAAAGGCTGGATACGGCGCGGTTTCCGTGTTTCGCCACCTTCACGCCCGCCCCCGCGGCGACAAAGGCCGTGGCCGTCGAAACATTGAAGGTGTTGGTTCCGTCCCCACCCGTCCCGCAGGTATCCAGGATCGTCTCTTCTTCAACGTTGATCTCATCCCGGTCGAGGCTCACAGCATGGTTGTCCAGAAAAATCCTGGTAGCCTTGGCCCGCATGGCCATTGCTGCCCCCGCGATCTCCTCCACGGTCTCCCCCTTCATCCGGAGGGCCGTTACCAGGGCTGCAATCTGGCTGGGTGTCGCCCCCCCATCCATGATCACCAGCATGGCCTTTTCCATCTCCTCCTGGGTGAGATCTTCTCCCTTAACGACCTTCGCTATGTAAGGCTTCAACATGATACTTACCTCCCAATCTCTTTTATGTTTATGGGGTTGCTCATCTTTGTTCAAAATACAGTTTGCCGTTTCAAGCAGGGTCCGGCATATTCTCTCCTCCGTCCCCGGTTCCTCTCACTGTGGAGAAAACCTCACTTCTTGTTTTCTCCGGTCTCCCCCCCTCGGCCCCCCTCTCTTCTTCCCTGGGATGGAGTCCCAGGCTCCTCTTCGCGAAGTTCTCAAGGAGCAATGTTCCAGCCCGGGTGAGTATGGACTCGGGATGGAACTGGACTCCTTCTACAGGGTATTCCCGGTGACGCAAACCCATGACTTCTCCCTCCTCCGTCCAGGCGCTCACTTCCAAGCAGGGGGGGAGGGTGGCGGCCTCCACGATCAGAGAGTGGTACCGGGTGGCCTCGAAGGGATTGGGGAGTCCCCTGAAAACACCCCGACCGTCATGGTGGATGGTGGAGCACTTTCCGTGCATGATCCTTCCGGCCCTGACGATCCGCCCTCCATAAACGGCGGCCACAGCCTGGTGGCCCAGGCATACCCCGAGTACGGGGATGGAGGGGGCCAGGGCGCGGATGGCCTCCATGGAGAAACCCGCCTGTTCGGGTCCGCCCGGGCCGGGGGAGATCAGGAGAGAAGAGGGGTTTCCTTTCTTTAATTCCTCCACCCCGATCCTGTCGTTTCGAAAGACACGAACCTCCATACCCATTCCCTCCAGGGCCTGGACCAGGTTGTAGGTGAAGGAGTCATAGTTATCGATCAGGAAAATCATGGTCGTTCACCCTCTCAACGGCCTTGAACAGTGCGGCCGCCTTGTTCAAGCACTCTTGATATTCCCTTTCGGGCACAGAGTCATACACGATGCCCGCCCCCGCCTGCACCAGCAACTTCTCCCTGTCGACCACCATGGTGCGTATACTGATGCAGAAGTCCATATCGCCGTCGAACCCGAAATAACCGACCGCTCCGGCATAGGGCCCCCGGGAAGAAGATTCCAGCTCAGAGATGATCTCCATGGCCCGGATCTTCGGGGCCCCGGTCACGGTGCCTGCAGGGAAACAGGCCTTGAAGGCCTCCAGGCTGTCCTTTCCCGATCTCAACCGGCCCTCCACCCCGGAAACAATGTGCATGACATGGCTGTACCGTTCGACTTTCATAAAAGGAGAAACCCGGACCGATCCCCCCTCGGAGATCCGTCCCACATCGTTGCGGCCCAAATCCACGAGCATCACGTGTTCGGCGCGCTCCTTGGGGTCCGCCAAAAGCTCTTCCTCCAGGCGCAGGTCTTCTCCCGGCGTCGAACCCCTGGGCCGTGTCCCCGCGATGGGCCGGACACGAATGTGCCCCCCCCTTGCCTGGACGAGCATTTCAGGAGATGCGCCGATCAGCCTGAGGGTGCCGAAACGAAGGTAGAACATGTACGGAGAAGGGTTGAGGTCAGAGAGGGCCCTGTAAATCAAGAAATCATCTCCCTTGACCCTGCCCGAGAATCGCACGGAAAGAACGACCTGGATAATATCTCCTGAAACGATGTATTCCTTCGCCAGCCGAACCATTTCATAAAACTTCTCCCTTGAAATCTCGGGCTTGAGTTCCGTGGCGGATACACGGAGAGAATGCTCTTCAGCTTCTTTTTCAGGATCCGGTCCCAGGAGCACCTGCTCCACTTCCTCCATCTGCTCGGTTAAACCCGATTTCCCGTCCCGCTCGACTCCGGAGAAAGGGAACACCAGGGCGGAAATCTTATCTTTTTCATGATCAAAGACGAGCACTTTCCGGCAGGCCATGAAGATGCATTCAGGACCTCCCCCTTGCCAAGGCCTGAGGCCGGGAAGTTTTTCCCACTTCCGCGCAAGATCATAGTTGACGTACCCCACCAAGCCCCCCTGAAAGGGTGGATCGCAAGAGGAGATCGTTGCCTGGAACCGAGCCGTCAGTCCGCGGATCACTTCCAGAGGATCCACCACCCCCTGGACCTTGCGGGTTTCGGATCCCTCCCGGATCTCGATCCGGTCCCCGTAAACAGAGACTATCAGGAAAGGGTCCCATCCGATGATACTGCGACCCCTTTTCCCGTTCTCTTTCTCCTCACCGCTTTCAAGGAGAAAAGCGGAAGCGGAGGGAGCGATACGCGCAAAGGCACGGGAGGGATCAATTCCCCGGGCGGGGATCTCCCGGTAAAGGGGAACCGGGCCGCCTCGAGCGGAATCTTCAAGGGTACCTGATACTGATTTTTCCATGCATGTTTCCCCCTAAAAGCAAAGGGCCGCGGGATCACCCCGCGGCCCTTTGCTCCATCTTTTTCCACAAAAAAACCGCGGGGCCTCTCGGGAAGAGGGCCCCGCGGCTCAAATCATCCAATCAACGAAAGCAGATCACACCGGACGGCCCACCTCCCACTCAGAGATGCGCCACCACCAGTTTCTCACGGAAATCCTGCACTCGTTGACCTTGCGTTTCATCATGAGATTCTCTTAAAGGAGGACGGGGAGATTGTCAAGAAAAATTTCTCTTGACAATGGATTAAAGTTCTTCATACTAATGTTAATTCTTTGGCACAGCGGAGATCTTAAGGATGAAGAAGAGACATCAATCTTGGCGCAGGGTGGATTTCTGGTGGCCGGCCGGAGGTGTGCCCATGGATTGATGTCTGCTTTTGGATTGACTCAAGCCGTGGGCCCATCAAGGATCCACGGCTTTTTTTCATTTGTGAAGTCAGGGGATTGGAATTTTCCAGGAACATAATACTTATCGGTTTCCGTTGCACTGGCAAAACAACGCTGGGGAACGGCCCGGCATCCAGGTCAAAGCGGCGTCTTGTTGATATGGACCGTGAGATGAAAAAAGGAAAGGCCGATCATCGATTCGATCTTCGAAACGATAGACTGGAACTGCTTCTTGACCAGCCGTTCTCCAGGGAACCGCAAGAGGGGAATTGCGAAGATATGAGTCCCGGAAGAAAAATGAACCGGGATTGGTGGGACAGGACCTGGCCCGAGAGGAGAGGACCGCCCGCACACCCGTATGATTACCTGGAAAAGATAGGAGGCCGCGGGCGGAAGAAAACCGACGCGGCCTCTTCTCTTTTCTCAGTATTCTATGGGGGATGATTCTTCAAGCATCTTTAATACTAAAGGGGGTAAAGGGATGACCGGGAAAGAATTGAGAATGTCGAGGATCTTTGACCGCTTCACGGGGAAGACGGTGATCGTGCCCATGGACCACGGTGTGAGCGTCGGACCTCTCCCCGGGATAACCGACACAGCACAGGCCATCGCTCGGGTGTCGTCAGGAGGAGCCAACGCCGTGGTGGTCCACAAGGGTATTGCCTCCCAGGCCAGGGGAACCCCGGGGAGCAATATGGGACTGATCGTCCACCTTTCCGGAGGGACCGGCCTAGGCCGGGACCCCAACCTCAAGACCCTGGTGGGAACGGTGGAAGAGGCCATCAAGCTGGGGGCCGATGCCGTTTCAGTACACGTGAACATCGGGAATTCCAATGAAGACCGGATGATCGCTGACCTTGGCCACGTGGCCCGAAGGGCGGCCGGGTGGGGCATGCCCCTTCTTGCCATGGTCTATCCCAGGGGAGAGAGAATCCGTGATGAATTCGACCGGGTCCTGGTGAAACACGCTGCCCGTTTGGGAGCGGAATTGGGCGCTGACATCGTTAAGGTCTCTTACACGGGGGATCCTGATTCTTTCAGGGAAGTGGTGGAAGGGTGTCCCGTTCCAGTGGTAATCGCGGGCGGGCCCAGGATGGAATCAGATCGGCAGGTCCTTGAGATGGTCAAGGGGGCCATGGAGGCCGGGGGAGCCGGAGTCTCCATCGGAAGAAACGTGTTCCAGCATCCCAACCCTATGGGCATGGTGGCCGCGCTTTGCCGAATCGTTCATGAAAACGCTCCAGTGGAAGAGGCTCTGGCCGGCCTCTTGCGGGAAGGTAAAAAGGCGGCCTAACCTTTTTTTCAGGGTTCACCAAGCCACCCCATTAACGGAAGGACACAGGCGGTTTCCGCCATCCCTAAACCCCATGAAATAACGAAGGCCTGCCTGTGGTCACATCGAAAAGATCCCCATGCCACTTCTCCCGGTGGTGCAGGCGATGGTTTTCAGGTGAAATACTTGATTCAGAAATTCCCCCGGACAAGCCCGCCAAACTGCGGCGGGTAAGCCCAGGGGGGCCATCCACTGGAAAGATGGCTCGAGTAAGAGCCGATGGCCCCTTTTCTGAGGAATATTTCTTTCCTTGACATTCTGGGGAAAATGGGCTGGCATATCCAGGAGGATAACGGGTGCGGGGTGGGGAACCGAGGAGGATCGAAACCCTTACTCTGTAAGGTGCAGGCTGGCTTTTCACGGCAAGACGCAGAAGTACTTTAGAAAACCTTCAATCCTGTCCTGGGACGACGGATGGAAAACCCATTCAAAGAGATATACGGGCAGATCTTATCCCACCAGGAGGTCATCCTGGATGCAGCCCTCAAGTCGGCATTGATCTTTTTCCTTACCGCCGTCGCCTGGTGGATATTCAACGGTGTGCTTCGAAGGGTATGGAAAAGGCTCGAATCGCGCCCCTTTTTTAAAGAAAATCCCCGCCTGTTTTACCTGGTCAAGCGGGCGGGGCATTACACGATCCTAATCCTGGCCGGCATAAGTCTCCTCAACCTCGTCCATTTTTCCCTCATGGAAAGGATCTTCTATGCCTTCATGATCCTGCTCCTGGCCTCCTTCGCCAATAGTTTCGCAAAGGCCTTCCTGCCCGTGCTCCACAAGAAAATCGCCCTTCAGACCCAGAGCAAGGTAGATGACGTGATCTTCGAACTGCTGAACCGGTTCGCAAGCGTCATCATCTTCGTAACCGGCATTATCCTGGTCCTGGATGTACTTGGAGTCAACATCGTGCCCTTCATCGCAGGCGCAGGCGTTGCCGGTATAGCCATCGGTTTCGCGGCAAAGGACACCCTTTCCAACCTAATAGCGGGCATTCTCCTGATCATAGACAGACCTTTCGAGGTCGGGGACCGCATCGAGGTGTGGACGGCCCCCAAAAATTCCGCCACCTGGGGGGACGTGGTGGATATCGGGCTGCGGGCCACCAAAATCCGAACGACCGATAATATCGTGATCGTCATCCCCAACAACGAGATCATGAAAAGAGATATCATCAACTACACGGCCATCACCGATGAGATCAGGGTCCGGATTCCCATCGGCGTCGCTTACGACGCGGACATCCGAAAGGCCAAGGAGATCATCAAGGACGTGGCCCTGGAATTGGACTGGGTGATTCGGGACCCCGAACCCAAGGTGGTGGTTAAAAGCTTCGGTGACTCGTCCGTAAACCTGGAGGCAAGGGTCTGGATCAGCATCCCCCGCAAGCGGATCGACACTATCTCTCATGTCGTGGACCGGGTGAAAGAGGTCTTTGACAGGGAAGGCATCGAGATCCCTTACCCCAAACGGGACATCTACATCAAGGCCCAGTCCGAGGTGCCGGTCCAGTCCGCGGCATCCTTTCCAAGGACCGACACTAGACCTTGGCAAAACTTGCGAAGGCCGAGATTCCCGACATGGGCGAGTTTTTTTGGCCTGCTTAAGACAAACGTTTGTTTATTCCTTTTAGTATTTCTTTCAGTGGGGAGAGGCGTATCCCGGGCCCATACCCTGAACAGTTTGTTCATCCTATTCTATTGTACCGAAACATTGTTGGGGACATGATCCCTGGGGAAAATGATCTTTATTGACAAACGATACGGGTTGGCTTATACGGGGTGCATGGAGACAATCGTATGTCTAAGCCCACCTTAAGAGATGTGGCTGCTCTGGCAGGCGTAGACCCATCCACGGTTTCCCGGGTACTGAACGGGAAAGCGGGTGGGAGGGTCCGACCGGAAACCAAGGCACGGATCCTTGAGACGGCCACCCAGCTCAATTACCAACCGAATATTCTTGCCAAAGGCCTGAGACAAAAACAGAGTCGCACCATCGCCGCCGTGATCCCTGACCTGGTAAGCCCCCACATCCCGGAAATGCTCAAGGGAGTAAAACAAGGGGCCATGGAGCACGGGTATACGGTTTTCATCAGTTACCTGGACCAGGGATCCCTTGAGCAGGAGCAGCACCTGTCCCTTTTGCGGGAAAGCCGTGTGGACGGTCTGATTCTGCTTTTCGACACCCTCGATGACAACGTTGTCGCCGAGTTGATGGACACGAACAGCCCCTTCGTCCTGGTGAACCAACGGGCCACGGCGAGCAGTAACTTTGTCATTGTGGACGATGTGGCCGGCGCACGCATGGCCGTGAAATACCTTGCAGGACTGGGGCACACCCGAATCGCCTATTTATCGGGCGAATTGATGATCGATTGTGCCCTGCGGCGTTTCCAGGGTTACCGCCGGGGACTGGAGGATCACGGGATACCTTTTCAAAATGCGCTGATGGAGGAAAGCAGTCTGATCTCGTGGCTTGAAGGCAAAAGGGCCATGGAACGCCTGCTTGCCCGGGATGTCGGACCCACAGCCGTCATTGCCGGAAATATCGTAATCGCTACAGGCGCGATGGCGGCCGTCCGCGACGCCGGACTGCGGATCCCCGAAGACATCTCGATTGTCGGAATACAAGATGCGCCCCTGGCCGAAGTGCTCGCCCCCCCTTTGACCGTGGTGGGGATGCCCCTTTACGAAATGGGCCGTTCGGCGGCTGTTTCGTTGATTGATCTTTTGACCGGCCGGTCTTCCAATATCTCGCCCAAGGTACTGGCGCCCACGGGAATGGTTCTCCGCCGATCGGCCGCAAAACCGCCGACCCAGGTTATTGAAAAACGTAGCGTGAGCAATTGAGACAAGGCGAAATGAGGCGAAAGTATGCCGATGGAAAATAAGCACTTGGATATGTCCCCTAAGGTGGACCCCAGGCGGATTGCGAGGAAAGGCATCCTGGAGCTTGGGGCCTATGTGCCGGGAAAGGCGACCGAGGAGGTAAAAGAGGCTTACGGGCTTGAGGAAGTAGTAAAGCTGGCCTCCAATGAATGTCCGTTGCCCCTTCCGGACGGGCTTCGGGAGGTGATTGAGGCGGAATTTGTCAATCTGGCCCGGTACCCCGACGGCCACTGCCGAAAATTGAGGCGGCGGGTCGCGGCATACCTGGGTGTTCAGGAGGAGTGCCTCCTTTTCGGGAACGGTGCTGAGGAATGCATCCGGCTCATCGGACAGGCCTTTTTGAATCCATCTGATGCGGGACTGATTCCTTCGCCGATTTTCGATGCCTACGAGACGGCGATCCGGATGCCCGGGGCCAAGGTAGTCAAGGTGCCGATTAAAGATTACCAGATCGACCTGGAAGCCATGCTGAGTGCCGTGGATCGGAGCACCAAGATAGTCTGGCTGTGCTCCCCCGCCAATCCCACCGGAAAAATTATTTCCCGCGACGCCTTTGAGGGTTTTCTTTCCCGTCTACCCGAAAACATTCTGGTTGTGCTGGACGAGGCCTACCGGGAATTCGTCGCAGACAAGCGCGCCGCCCACGCACAGGACTATATCGAGCGGGATGCCCGTGTTATCGGGCTGCGGACCTTTTCCAAAGCCTTCGGCCTCGCCGGGCTGCGAGTGGGGTACCTTGTAGCCCATCCCTCCGTAATCGAGATCGTATCCATGGTGAAACTTCCCTTCAACGTCAACAGGCTCGCCCAAGCGGCGGCGTTAAGCATGCTGGAGGAGGAAGACTTCGTCCAAAACCACGTTGAGATGATCCAATCGGAACGTGAACACCTCCGCCGGGAGCTGGAAGAGCGGGGTGCCTTCGTGGTTCCCTCGGAGGCGAACTTTCTGCTCGTCAAGCTGCCCCTGGACGGTGATGAATTATTTAAACGGCTTCTGCCCCTGGGATTCATCATCCGCCCCGGGAGCTTGTGGGGACTGAACCAGTATATCCGGCTGACCGTAGGGACCCCGGAACAAAACCGCCGGTTTCTATCCCATGTTGACACTCTCCTGGCTGGATCGAACAAGTAAAGGCTTAGAGGATTAAGGGCGTTTTTGCGCCTTTCGGCCTTGGATCTTCGGCAAACTCGGCGATTGCATAATCCGGGTTAAACCCTGGCGGGAACCAGGGCTTTTGATAGTTGGTCCTTCCTAAACTGAGCGTTTCAAAATTTTGATGAGATCCTTTTATTTAGATATATCAAAAAAGTACATGGTAATGTCCGATAAGGTATCATAACCTATAAGGTCAAGGGCATGGCATATGTATCTTTTTCAAATCATCAAATTTTGAAACCCTTCGGGATTTCCGATTTTACAGGATCTGCTGCGTTGCCTGCCTGTGCGGTGCCTGTCTGCCGTCCCAACGGGACAG
>JAFDEE010000098.1 GCA_019310525.1 Deltaproteobacteria bacterium
AACCGAGCAAGCCCTGTTTTTTCGGATCTCTTGTGCATCTATTCCTGGAAACCGAGGAAAAAGATGAGGCCCGGTTCCGGCCATGGTAGTCACTCCGATTAAGGTCCATTCAATTGGGCCAACGCTTTTCCTGTCATAAGGAATATGCAAAAATCACTCAAAAATAGTTGCAATAATCATTCCATTTGCCTTATTTCAACCCGGATGGATCTAACGTTGAGCCTGAAAGTTTGGCCTGTCGAGCTGTCTGCATCTTCAGGGTTCATCAAAGCCGGTACAATTATGGGTCATTTCACCCATTCATTCTGTGTCAGCTGCCTCATGTTGAACCCCGCGGAAAGGTATGACCGACATTAATTTGACACCAGGATAACTTTTCTCGCACCCGGCAAGGCGGTGATGGGGTGGGCAACCAGATAAAAAGCATGTAAGTATTTTTACTCGATCGGAAGGCGCTTTTGATGTAGACTGTACCCTATGCATCCAAAGAGTATACCGCTAAAAAAAGCATTATTTAGTGTCCATCCATAAATGAGAAAATTTGTGCAAGGTCAAGCCTCCGGCCCTCTTTCGGAAATATCCGGGATCGGGCCGCGATTTCAGGAAAACTGAAAAACGGAGATGACGCCATGGAAAAAGAAAAGGCCTTTGTTCATCCTTACATCCCCAATTCCGCGCCGGATCTCAAGGCGGAGATGCTCAAGGAAATCGGGGTCAAGGACGTGGAGGAAATCTACAGTGAAATACCCGATCCCTTGAGGTTCAAGGGGCGGCTGAATTTGCCCGATCCCTTCACCTCGGAGTATGACCTGAAGAGACACGTCAAGGGTATTCTTTCAAGGAACAAGACCTGCGAAGAATTCTTGAATTTCCTGGGCGGAGGATGCTGGCAGCACTATGTGCCTGCGGTCTGCGATGAAATCATCAACCGCTCGGAGTTCCTAACCGCTTACGGCGGTACGGCCTATTCCACCTTCGGCAGGATGCAGGCCCAGTTCGAATTTCAAAGCCTGATGGGTGAACTGGTCGGAATGGATGTGGTGAGCAAGCCCAGTTACAGTTGGGGTGCGGTCGCCGGAAATGCCATCCGAATGGCCGCCCGAATAACCGGAAGGGACGAGGTGCTCATCCCCAGGACAGTGGGGCCCGAGAGGCTGGGCACCATCCGGACCTTTTGCCGATCCCTCACGGACCAGTCCGGCATCTGGATCAAACTCGTGGATTACGATCGGGAGACGGGACTCCTGGACCTTGTGGACCTGGAGAAGAAAATCTCTTCCCGAACAGCGGCGGTATATTTCGAAAATCCCACCTTCCTTGGTTCGATCGAGCCACAAGGAGCCGAGATCTCCGAAATCGCCCACCGAAACGGCGCTGAGAGTATCGTGGGGGTCGATCCCATCTCCCTGGGTATCCTGGCGCCCCCTTCCGATTACGGGGCTGATATCGTGGTGGGCACCGCCCAGCCCTTGGGAATTCACATGAATTACGGAGGGGGCGAGTTCGGGTTCATTGCCAGCCGGGACGAGGAAAAATACGTGGCAGAGTATCCATCATGGCTTATCAGTGTCGTGGAAACGGTGAAAGAAGGGGAATACGGCTTTGGGTTTCCAAGGTTCGAGAGGACTTCCTACATCGGACGGGACAAGGCAAAGGACTTCCTGGGCACCGTCGCAGGTCTTTGGACCATCGCTGCTGCAGTCTACATGTCCCTGATGGGCCCCAGGGGTTTTGAGGAGATCGGTGAAACGATCATCCAGCGCTCCCATTACGCCATGGAGGTCTTGGGGGGCCTTGAGGGTGTGAAAGTCCTGTTTCCTTCCAATGTGTTCAAGGAATTCGTATTGAATTTCAACGAAACTGGAAAAAGCGTGAAGGATATCAACAAGGCCTTACTGGATTACAAGATCTTCGGTGGCATCGACCTTTCCGGATCCTTTCCAGAACTGGGCCAAAGCGCCCTCTATTGTGTGACGGAGGTCCACAGCAAGCGGGATATCGATACCTTGGCCGCGTCTTTGAAGGAGGTGATCTCAAAATGAAAACCACACCGAAGATAAGGGCTTTTCACTCGCCGGTCTGGAGCGAACCGATCATCATGGAAATGGGACGGAAAGGGGAACGGGGGATACTCCCTCCTCGAACGGAAGAGGAGATAAGGTCAGTGGTGGGGGAGGCCCGATCCTATATTCCTGAAAAGATGAGAAGAAAGGAGGCCCCCAACCTCCCTGAGATCGCCCAGCCCCAGGTGTTGAGGCATTTCCTGCATCTTTCCCAGATGTGCCTGGGGATGGAAACGAACATCGACGCCGAAGGGACGGCCACCATGAAGTACAGTCCCAAGGTGAACGAGGCCCTTGCGCGGATGCCGGAGATGACCGAGATCCATCCCTTTCAGGCCGAAGAGACGGTCCAGGGGATCCTGGAGATCATCTACAAGCTGGACCTTTTTCTGAGGGAGATCTCGGGCTTGGACCGCTTCACCTTCCAACCCCCGGGGGGATCCATGGCGACTTACACAAACGCCTGCATCCTTCGCGCCTATCACAGCGAGAGGGGGGAAGGTGCCCAGCGAGATGAGGTCATCACGACCCTTTTCTCCCATCCCTGTAACGCAGCGACTTCGGCTACGGCCGGCTTCAAGGTAATCACCCTGATGCCAGGGGATGACGGGTACCCGGACTTCGAGGCCCTGAAGGCCGCCCTCTCGGAGCGGACGGCCGGCCTGATGATCACGAACCCGGAGGATACCGGGATCTACAACCCCAGGATCAAGGAATTCACGGATGCGGTCCACGAAGTGGGGGGACTCTGCTTCTATGACCAGGCCAACGCCAACGGCATCCTCGGGATCACGAGGGCAAGGGAGGCGGGATTCGATGCCTGCCACTTCAACCTTCACAAAACCTTCTCCTCCCCCCACGGCAGTTTCGGTCCGGGGTGCGCCGCCTATGGCGTCCGGGAGCACCTCGCCAAGTACCTTCCAAAACCCCTGGTGACTTACGACGGCAAGATGTATCGGCTGGATCACGATCGCCCTGACAGCATCGGGAAGGTCCGGGAGTTCCACGGTTTTGTCCCGGCCGTCCTGAGGGCCTATGCCTGGATCATGAGCCTGGGCGCCGAAGGGCTGGTGGAGGTGGCCCGCACTTCCGTGCTCAACAACAACTACCTGACCAAAAGGATCGAGGACATCAAGGGGACGGTCCGTTACTATGCGCCGGGCAGGTACCGGCTGGAGCAGACCCGCTGGAGCTGGGAAAAGCTCACACAGGATACCGGAGTGGGCACCTTGGATATTCAAAGAAGGATGGTGGATTACGGCCTCCAGTCCTTTTTCATGAGTCACCACCCCTGGGTCGTACCAGAACCCTTCACGCCGGAATTTTGCGAATCATATTCCATCGACGACATGGAGTACTGGTCTGCGGTCCTGAAACGGATCTCGGAGGAGGCCTATTCCGACCCTGAACTGGTGAAATCCGCCCCACACCGGGCTCCCATCCACATGGTCAAGTATGAGGACCTGGACAACCCGGACAAGTGGGCCATGACCTGGCGCGCCTATCTCAAGAAGGGCGGAAAATCCATTTGCGAGTAGGCTCACCCAATGACTCCCGGGAGGTGTCACCATCCCTCCCGAGGAGTTCTCGTGGTTTCGAGCGGATACCGACTGCATGAAAAAGCTGGGCCTCATCGTGAATCCCATAGCAGGCATGGGCGGCAAGGTCGGACTCAAGGGAAGCGACGGCCCCGAGATCCTCCGCAAGGCCGTGGAATTGGGCGCGAAACCGGAAGCGCCGCTCCGGGCGATCCTTGCCCTTGAACGCCTGCTGCCCGCCCGGGATCGATTCGAACTCCTGACCTACCCCTTTGACATGGGCGAAGAAGAGGCACGGGCCTGCGGATTCGAGCCCGAGGTCTTCGGGACCATCCAAAAAGGCGAGACAACGGCCGAAGATACACGGAGGGCCGCCCTGGAGATGGAACGACTGAAAGTGGATCTCCTTCTCTTCGCGGGCGGCGACGGAACGGCCCGGGACATTTACAGCGCCGTCAGGGACCGCATTCCTGCCCTGGGAATTCCCACGGGTGTAAAGATGCACAGCGCTGTTTACGCCACCAGCCCTCGAACCGCTGGCGAGCTTGCCAGGCTCTTCATTGAAGAGAGGACTTCCGAGATCCGGCTTGTCGATGGCGAGGTTATGGACATCGACGAAGCATCCTTCCGGGAAAACCGGGTTTCCGCCAGACTTTACGGGTACCTCAAGGTTCCATTCAAACGCACGATGATCCAAAGTCCAAAGGCCGGGGGATGTGCAGGCGGGCGAGAGGCCCTGGATGCCCTTGCCACCGAAGTCATCCGGGAGATGGAGGAGGACTGCCTCTATATAATCGGGACCGGGACAACCACCCGGGCCGTGATGGAGAAACTCGGCCTCCCGGGCACCTTACTGGGAATCGACGCCGTATACAACCGCCGCCTTATAGGCTCCGACCTGAACGAGTCCCGGATCCTCCGGCTCATGGAAGAAAGGCGGACCAAGATCGTTGTGGGCATCATCGGGCGGCAGGGTTATATCTTCGGCAGAGGCAACCAGCAGATCAGCGCCAGGATCATCCAAAAAGTCGGACGGGAAAATATCATCGTGATCGCCACCATGGAAAAGCTCTTGACCCTGGAAGGCAGGCCCCTCCTGGTGGATACGGGTGATGAGGAACTCGACCGAAAATTAAGCGGGTACATCCGGGTCATTACCGGGATCGGAGAGAGAGCCATGCTGAAGGTCAAGGCCTGATATCATAAGGCTCTTTCTCCAGCCCTTTCCGGCGATGACACCACGTCCCCTCAGACCGTTTCTATCAGCAACATAAATGGTAAATTTCCGCCAATTATTTTCCAATTTTTGAGATTATCCTTAAATTCTAAATTTATTATTGACAAAACCAAAAGGTTCTCGCATCATTATGTCGTTGACTGGCGGGTTTTTTTATTAGTGTCCATCTTTAAACGGTTATATCATGAATGGGCACTCAATCAGACAAGGAGGAAGCGGGTATGAAAGAGATCAGTGAACTTCAATTGCCGGAGGACGTGCGGTATGCAGAGGATCATGAATGGGCCCGGGCTGAGGGGGAATCCGTGCGGATCGGCATCGATGATTATGCCCAGGACCAACTCGGAGATATCGTCTTCGTAGAGCTTCCCCAGCCAGGAGATTCCTTTTCCAAGGGAGATGAATTCGGGACCGTGGAGTCAGTGAAGGCGGTATCCGAGCTCTTCATGCCCATTGGGGGAGAAGTCCTTTCCGTGAATTCCGCCCTTGAGGACGCCCCCGAGCTGGTGAACAAGGACCCTTACGGGGAAGGCTGGATGATTGAAATCAAGCCGGCCGACCCTTCCGAGATGGATGCCCTTTTGACCAGGGAAACCTACCTGGAGAAATTGAAAGGAATGCAATAGATGCGATACCTGCCCCACACTCCCGAAGACATCGCCTCCATGCTGAAAGTCATCGGGAGGGAAGACCTGGAGGGACTTTTCTCAACCATACCGGATGATTGCCGCACCCGGGGGGAGCTTGATCTGCCAGAGGCCCTTACCGAGTGGGAATTGAACGAGAAACTCTCCACCCTCTCCGATTCCATGGCCGTATCCCCGGAATATTCCTCTTTTTTGGGTGCCGGGAGTTACGAACACTACATCCCGGAGTCCGTGTCTTATCTTTTGGGACGATCGGAGTTCGTGACCTCCTACACGCCTTACCAGCCCGAAATCAGCCAGGGGACCTTACAGGCCATCTATGAATTCCAGACCCTGGCGGCACGTCTCCTGGGCATGGAGGTGGCCACGGCCTCCCACTACGACGGGTCCACCGCCCTGGCCGAGGCCCTGCTCATGGGAATCCGGGTGACCAAGAAAGAGAAGGTGGCGGTTTCCTCCCTCATTCACCCCCACTACCGCCGGGTGGCCAGGACCTATCTCCATCCCACGGGGTTCGAAATCATCGAGTTGCCCATGCTGGACAGCGGCCTGACCGACCTCTCGCCCCTTGAAGAAATAGAGGGCCTTGCGGCCGTGGCGATCCAGTCTCCCAACTTCTTCGGGTGCATCGAGGATCTCGGGGCGGCCGCCGACTTGGCCCACCAAAAAAAGGCCCTGATGATCGCATCCTTCACCGAGCCCCTGGCCTACGGCCTGTTCCGGAATCCTGGAAGCCAGGGGGCGGATATCGCCTGCGGCGAGGGACAAAGCCTCGGGATCCCGCCTTCCTTCGGGGGACCGGCCTTAGGGATCTTCGCGGGCAAGATGCGCCATGTGAGGAACATGCCCGGAAGGCTGGTGGGTAAAACCACGGACCTGGACGGACGCCGGGGATTCGTGCTGACCCTGGCCACCCGGGAGCAGCACATTCGTCGTGAAAAGGCCACCTCGAATATCTGCACCAACAACAACCTTTGCGCCCTTGCAGCGGCCATGTACATGGCCTCCCTCGGCGGGACAGGTTTCAGAGGACTCGCGAGGCTGAACTTCGACAAGGCCGAATATCTCAAGGCGGCATTCAGGAGAGCAGGTTTCAGGATACCTTTTGAAAGTCCCACTTTCAACGAGTTCGTCGTGGAATTCCCGGGTGATTCCGAGGCAACTTACCGGAAGCTCCTTGAAAAGAAGTTTGTGGCGGGTCTGCCCCTCGCGCCCTTCTATCCAACCCTAAAAAATCATTACCTGCTCTGTGTAACCGAAACCCGGAGCCGGGAGCAGATGGATGCCCTGGTAAGGGAGGTGACGTCATGAAAGAAACGCTCGGGACCACCGGCCTGGTACTGAACGAACCCCTGCTATGGGAAAAAGGGAAAAAGGGAAGGACGGGTTTTTCTCTACCACGTCGTGACGTGGATCCCGCCCCGGTGGATGAGGCCCTTCTGGGTGAGGGCCCGGACTTTCCCGATCTGAGCGAGGTGGACGTGGTGCGCCATTACACCCGCCTTTCCACTTGGAACTTCGGAGTGGACACCGGGATGTATCCCTTGGGATCCTGTACCATGAAGTACAACCCCAAAACCAACGAGCGCCAGGCGCGTCTTCCTGGCCTGGCCGGGGCCCACCCCTTGCTGCCGCCTGAACTCTCCCAGGGTGTACTTCAACTGATGTTCGAGATGGAGCAATTCCTGGCTGAGATCACCGGCATGGATGCCGTCACCCTCCAGCCCGCGGCAGGGGCACACGGGGAACTCACAGGCATGCTGGTAATGCATGCTTACCACGAAAGCAAAGGCCACAGACCCACCAAGATCATCGTGCCAGACACCGCCCACGGCACAAATCCGTCCAGCGCGGCCCTTTGCGGGTACCGCCCGGTACCCGTGGCATCCAATGATCAAGGAGTCCTCTCTCCTGAAAGCGTCTCCGAGATCATGGACGAGCATACCGCGGGAATCATGGTCACCAACCCCAACACCCTCGGGCTGTTCGAGGAAAACATCCGGGCCATTGCGGAGATCGTTCATGCAAAGGGGGGGCTTGTATATTGTGACGGGGCCAACCTGAACGCGGTCATGGGCATCGTCAAGATGGGCGAGATCGGGATCGACGTGATGCACCTGAATCTCCACAAGACCTTCTCAACGCCCCATGGAGGCGGGGGGCCCGGATCAGGGCCCGTTGCCGTGAAAGCTCCCCTGGAGCCCTTTCTCCCCGTCCCCAGGGTGATCCGGGAGGGGGACGAGTTCAGACTCTCTTACGATTTTCCCCGGTCCATCGGCAAGGTCCAGGCCTTCTTCGGGAACGTGGGCGTCATCATCAAGGCTTACAGTTACATCCTGAGCATGGGCCCGGAGAACCTGAAAAAGGCCTCCCAACTCGCCGTGCTCAATGCAAACTACATCATGGAAAGGCTTAAGGGGATCTTTCACCTGCCCTATGACCGGCCATGCATGCATGAGTGCGTGTTTTCCGACAAAAACCAGAAAGGTCACAAGGTCACGACCCTGGATATCGCCAAGCGTCTCATGGACTACGGGTTCCATCCCCCGACGGTCTATTTCCCCCTGGTGGTGGACGGCGCGATCATGATCGAACCCACGGAAACCGAGTGCAAGGAGGACCTGGACCGATTCATCGAGGCCATGACCTCCATAGCCCGAGAAGCCGAGGAAAACAGGGAACTGCTCACCAATGCCCCTGCCCGCCCCAGGATGAGAAGGCTGGATGAAACCGCAGCGGCCCGCAAACCTTGCCTGGTAGGATAAGGGAAAGATCACGTGCCTGAAAAGGTACTTTATCGGCAGCAGTCCCATGGTCTTTTTTTGGGGCTCCTTGATTACAAGTCGGCTTGGAGGCTCCAGACCCACCTCGTTTCGGCCAAGATCTCCGGAAAACTGAAACGCCCTGTCTTCCTGTTTATGGAACATCCGCCCGTCTTCACCCTGGGACGGCGGGGGGGGCGTGAAAACCTGAAGGTGCCGGAAGCCTTTCTGGGCACAAAGGGTATCGATGTCGTCCACATCGAGCGGGGAGGTGACATCACCTATCACGGGCCCGGCCAACTCATAATCTATCCTATCGTGGATCTCAGGAAGGCCCGTCTGGGGGTCAAGGAGTTCGTGTTCGGCCTGGAAGAAGTCATGATACGTGTAGCAGCCGATTCAGGCGTCCGGGCGGAACGAAACGACATCAACCGGGGCGTCTGGGTGGGATCTAAAAAATTAGGGAGCATCGGGATCGCCATCCGACACGGGGTCTCTTTCCATGGTCTCGCCCTGAACGTGAATACAGATCTCGAGCCCTTTTCCTGGGTGAATCCCTGCGGCCTTTCAGGGGTCCGGATGATTTCCCTTGAGGAAGCAACGGGCGGTAAAGGTTTATCCATGGAACAGGCCTTGCGATCGGCCAGGATCCATATTGAAGCGGTATTTCAAACCAAAATTCAAGAAACCTCCTTTGAGACACTGAACCAAATGATTGAATCCGCGCCGGAACTGAAGGAGCTATAAAAGCAATGGAAAAAGCACCCCATAGGAGATCGGCCCTAAGAAAACCCCCGTGGCTCAAGCGGAAGATCCCCTCCGGAGCCGTGTATCAAAAGGTCCGCAACACTCTCAAGGGCGGATGCCTCCACACTGTCTGCGAGGAGGCCCTGTGCCCGAATCTCGGGGAGTGTTTCATGAGTGGAACGGCCACCTTCATGATCCTCGGCGATCGTTGTACCCGCAACTGCCGCTTCTGCGCAGTCCGGCAGGGCCCCCTTGGCCCCCCCGACCCCGGCGAGGCCGAGCGGGTGGCCCGGGCGGTGGAGGACCTGGGCCTCGAGTACGTCGTGATCACTTCCGTGACCCGGGACGATGTCCCCGACGGAGGGGCTGGCGTCTTCGCCGACACCATCCGGGCCATCAGGAACCGCAAGCCGGGTGTCAAGATCGAAGTTCTGATCCCCGATTTTCAGGGTGACTGGGAGGCCCTCCGCTCCGTAGTGGAAGCCGGACCCGACGTGCTGAACCATAACCTGGAGACCGTCCCCAGGCTCTATCCGTCGGTCCGGCCCCAGGCGGTTTACCAGCGTTCACTTGATCTTCTTCGGGTATCCAGGGAACTGGATGGGAATCTTCCGACCAAATCCGGTTTGATGCTGGGACTGGGGGAATCGGCCCATGAACTGAAGGAAACCCTGAGGGATCTCCTGGATTCAGGCTGCCGCATGCTCACCCTCGGTCAATACCTGCGCCCTTCCAAAGAACACCTTCCGATCGATCGGTATGTGCCCCCGGAGGAGTTCGAAGAGTGGCGTCTCACCGCCCTTGACATGGGATTCGAAGAAGTCGCCGCCGGTCCCCTCGTCCGAAGCTCCTACCACGCAAAAGACTTATACTACGCATCACTCCATTTCCCTTCCAGACCTTCGAATAATTCATCGAGTAAAACAATCGGTTGATCTTATTTCGATTTTTCGCTACTTTAAAGCTGTTGACAAATGATTCTTCATCCTTCTGCCAATTTGCGGCGGACCCTGAAAATTTTTCAGATATGTTCTTTGCCGGCATGTAAGCGCCCGTTCGGCTCAAAATCGAGAAAGCTAACTACTAAAGGTAGTGGCACAAAACAATGAGCGTTCAGATCATCCAAGAATCATACGACTCTGGTCACAGAAGTGTTCGAATGGGAAAGGGGCCTGAGTATTTCCTTGAAAATGGAGTTGATCAAATGCTTCTTTCCCATGGCTATAACGTTTGTGTGGGCGGATCAAATAAAAAAGCAGGCCCCAGATGAGCCTGCTTTCAAGAATGAATAAACTTGTCATGGGTTGCCGGCCTTTATTTTTTCATCCTGAACTTCCTCCTGAACCCTGCAAGAGCGATTAGCCCGGACCCGAGAAGGATCGTGGTGGCTGGTTCGGGAACAGGTGCGACCCTAACATTATCCAGGCCCTCCTTGTCATCCCCACGGAAGTACTCACCTCGAATGCAAAGTCTCTGAACGTTCGACATTATATCTTCGAAGGTTTTTCCGCTATTGGTTACCACAGTAAAATTGCTTGCCAGTAACTGGACTCGGTAACTCGTCCAGTTATCTAATGGCGCAATTCCTGAGGCCCACCATGCTCTATTATATATATCCATTACTATTACATGTCAACGGTCTTTTAAAATTGAGCCATTTTCGGTCGTGAAAAGTGAGCCACTTTTCCCCGTATTTTGATCTCCTTCCAACGCTTCATGAGCGGTCTTTCCCATTAATCGATA